>JAJDWM010000317.1 GCA_022825595.1 Bryobacterales bacterium
CTCCAAGGGCATCTCGGCCGGCGTGTCCAACAATTCCTACCGCGGCCTGGTCAAGATCATGCCCAAGGCGGAGGGCGCAAGGAACTTCTCCCAGTGCGACTCGATGCTGATGGGAGACCGCTGCGGCGCGCACACCTTCCCCTATCTGGAAGTTCGCAACAAGTCGGCCCAAGTCGAGCATGAGGCGACCACCTCGAAGATCGGGGAAGACCAGATCTTCTACCTCAACCAACGCGGCATCGAGACCGAAGATGCGGTCTCGATGATCGTGAACGGCTTCTGCAAAGAGGTCTTCCGAGAGCTTCCTATGGAGTTTGCGGTCGAGGCGCAGAAGCTGCTGAGCGTCAGCCTGGAAGGAAGCGTCGGCTGACCGGCCGGCGGCGGGCAGGAGAGGGCTAGGAATCATGCTGCGGATCAGCAACCTCCACGCCAGCGTGGACGGCAAGCGCATTCTGCGCGGGATCGATCTCGACGTAGAGGCGGGGACCGTGCACGCCGTTATGGGACCCAACGGCTCCGGAAAGAGCACTCTCGCGGCGGTGCTAGCCGGTCGCGACGGCTACAGCGTCGACGCCGGTTCGGTGACCTTTCGGGGACAGGATCTGCTCGACATGGACCCGGAGATCCGGGCACGGGAAGGCCTGTTCCTCGCATTCCAGTATCCGGTCGAGATTCCGGGCGTGTCCATGATGTACTTCCTGCGGGAAGCCGTGAACTCGATCCGCCGCTACCGGGGCCTGACGGAGCTGGCGGCCGGCGATTTCATCAGGCTCGCTCGCCAGAAGATCAAACCCTTGGGCATCGACCCCGGGATGCTCAAGCGCGCCGTCAACGAGGGCTTCTCCGGAGGAGAGAAGAAGCGCTGCGAAGTGTTCCAGATGTCCGTGCTGGAGCCCTGTCTCGGAATCTTGGACGAGACGGACTCGGGCCTCGACATCGACGCCCTGAAGGTGGTCTCAGAGGGTGTGAACGGGCTGCGGGGGCCGGACCGCGCGTTCGTGGTCATCACTCACTACCAACGGTTGCTTCGGTACATAGTGCCCGACTACGTGCACGTGCTTGCAAACGGGCGCATCGCCCAGTCGGGAGACCGCACGCTGGCCTTGGACCTCGAGCGACACGGCTATCGTTGGATTGAGGAGCGCTCGACCGCGCTAGCCGCTGCGGGGGCCTGACCATGGCCGCGGTGATGCAGCATGCCAGCGCCTATTTGGAGCGCTTCAGCTCCTTACAGGCGGGAAGGGATTCGGAGCCCAACTGGCTCCGGGAGCGGCGCGAACTGGCAATGGAGCGCTTCCTGCGCATGGGAGTTCCGACGCCACGGGACGAGGAGTACAAGTACACCGACCTGCGCGCCCTCTCTGATGGCCGATTCCTCCTGAGCCCCGACGAGCCCGGGGGGCATGCTAGACCCGCGCACCTCGCCGGCCAGCGGATAGCCGCTGCGTGCGGGGACAGCTTGGCAGTGGCGGGCCCGGCTCCGCCCGGCATTCGCGTGATGTCCCTATCCGAAGCACTGGTGCGCGGCGAGCCCCGGCTGGAGGATCGTCTGGCTTCGATTGCCAGCATCGAGCGCCATGCCCTGTGCGCCCTGAACACCGCGCTGTTCGAGGATGGTGTCGTAATCGTCGCAGAGGCCGGAGCGGACAGCAGGGAGCCGCTGCACCTAGAATTCGGCCCAGGCCGGGTTGCCCGGCTGGCGCGCGTGCTGATCATCGCCGAGCGGAGCTCTCGAGTGACGGTCGTCGAGACCTACTCCGGTCTCGGCGAATACTGGCGCAACGCCGTCACCGAAATCCACGTATCGGAGAACGCCCGCGTAGACCACGTGCGGGCTCAGCTTGAGTCCCCCCAGGCCTTCCACACAGGCGTGGTGCAGGCGGGGCAGGAGCGCGACAGCCGCATGAGCTCGTTCTCGCTCAGCTTCGGTGCCCGCGTCGCGCGCAACGACATAGGCACGCGCCTCGATGGCACGGGCTGCGACTGTTCGCTAGACGGGCTCTACGCCGTGCGCGGGCACCAGCTCGTGGACCACCACACCGGTATCGACCATGCGATGCCGCACTGCCACTCCCACCAGCTCTACAAGGGAGTGCTGGACGGGAACGCTAGGGGAGTGTTCAACGGCAAGATCTTCGTCCGGCGTGATGCACAGAAGACGGACGCGGTCCAGAGCAACAAGAACCTGCTGCTCTCCGACAGCGCCGAAGTCAACACCAAGCCACAGCTGGAGATCGACGCCAACGACGTTCGCTGCACGCACGGTGCCACCATCGGCCAGCTTGACGCTGATGCGGCTTTCTACCTCCGCTCGCGAGGCATCGGCGAGGCGGAGGCGCGCAAGCTGCTCACATACGCGTTCGCGACGGACGCGCTGGCCCGCGTGGGCGTTGCCTCGCTGAGGGAACGCTTCGAGGGGCTGCTGCTGGACCGCTTCGCCCCCGAGGCGGCCTGAGGGGTCCTGGGGAGAACGGCATGCCCACTGTCGTGTGCAACGAGTCCGGGCTCGACACCGATCTGCTGCGCGGGGATTTCCCGGCCCTGCAGCAACTGGTGCACGGCCGGCAGCTCGTGTACTTGGACAGCGCTGCCTCGTCCCAGACCCCGAGGCAGGTGATCTCGGCATTGCTGGAGTACTACGAACGCGACCGTTCGAACGTGCACCGGGGTGTGCACGAGCTGAGCCAGCGCGCCACCGACAAGTACGAGTCCGCCCGCTACCGCCTGCAGCGGTTCCTGAACGCCGCAGAGCCGGAAGAGGTGGTCTGGACGCGAGGAGCGACCGAGAGCATCAACCTCGTGGCGGCCGGGTGGGGCCGGCAGAACGTAGGCCCCGGGGACGAGGTGCTGGTTTCCGCAATGGAGCACCACTCCAACATCGTCCCGTGGCAGATCCTGTGCAAAGAGCGGGGCGCGCGGCTGAGGGTGATCCCCATGAATCGGCGGGGCGAGTTGGTGGAGGGCGCACTGGACACGATGCTCTCCCCGAGGGTGCGCATCGTCGCTGTTGCGCATGTCTCGAACGCCCTCGGCACAGTCAATCCGGTGCGCGAGATTGCTGCCAAGGCGCATGCCGCCGGGGCCCTTTGCCTGGTCGATGGAGCCCAGTCGGCACCGCACATGCCTATCGACGTCCAGGAGATGGGCTGCGACTTCTTCGCGCTGTCGGGCCACAAGATGTGCGGGCCGACCGGCATCGGCGCCCTGTACGCCAGACGGCCCGTCCTAGAGGCCATGGCGCCTTATCAGAGCGGCGGGGACATGATCTCGTCCGTCACGTTCGAGCACACCGAGTACAATGACCTGCCGCACCGCTTCGAGGCGGGCACTCCAGCGATCGCGCAGGCGATCGGCATGGCTGCAGCGGTCGACTATCTGGAGAGCCTGGGGATGGACCGCATCCAAGCCCATGAGAGGGACCTGCTGGCCTACGGGACGGAGCGGCTGTCGGCAATCCCCGGCCTGCGGCTGATCGGCACTGCGCGAGACAAGGCGGCCGTGGTGACCTTCGATCTTGAGGGCGCCCACCCAGCCGATCTAGGGACGCTGCTGGACCATCAGGGAATCGCCGTGCGGGTGGGGCACCACTGCGCCGAGCCGGCGATGCGCTTCTTCGGCCTGAGCGCTGCGGCGAGGGCGTCCTTTTCCTTCTACAACACCCGTTCGGACTTCGATGCCCTGGCAGAGGCAGTCGAGACCGCAAAGGAGATCTTGGCCTGATGTCACTGATCGAACTTGGACTCAACGACCGCGGCGTAGAAGATGCGCCCGCGCCCCCGAGCAAACCGAGGGAGTCCAGCCCCGAAGGCGGCGGCTCAAGCATGAATACATCGGCCTTGACGTCTGCCCCGCGCTACCCCGACTTTGTTCCGAGCATGCACTCGAACATGACGATGACGTCTCCGCTGCCGCCCAAGGAGCCGGAGTATGCGCCGGACGCCAGCCTTGAGGAGAAGGTGGTTGCAGTCCTGAAGACGTGCTACGACCCCGAGATACCGGTGGACATCTACCAGCTTGGGCTGATCTACCAGGTGATCGCGCCTAGGAGCCCCGCGCCCGGCGATCACGACAGGGTGAAGGTGCTGATGACCCTCACCGCTCCCAATTGCCCGGCGGCGCAGACGCTGCCAGCAGAGGCAAAGTACAAGGTCGAGCGTCTGGATGAAGTTTCCGACGCAGAGATCGAGATCACGTTCGACCCGCCCTGGACTCCCGAGAAGATGAGCGAGGAGGCCAGACTGGTCCTGAACCTTATCTGAGGCTGAGCCATGCACCTGAGTTCGCAAGAAGAATACGGGCTTCGCTGCCTGCTGCACATAGCGCAGGCCGGACCGGGAGCGACAACCTCCATCCAAGAGATCTCTAGGGCAGAGGGCATTTCCGTCCCATACACAGCCAAGCTCATGCGAGTGCTTCGCGAGGGCGGCTTGGTGACGAGCGAGCGCGGGCACACAGGCGGCTACCACCTCGCGCGGCCGCCAGAGCGCATCACGGCGAAACAGGCCTTGGAAGTGCTGGGCAGGGATCTCTACGGAGGCGCCTTCTGCGAGCGCTACTCCGGCCACGAGGACATTTGCACGCACACGGTCAACTGCTCGATCCGGTCACTCTGGAAGGCCGTGCAAGCCGTCGTGGACGAGCTGCTATGCCGCACGACCTTGCGCGATCTGCTGTGCCATGAGCGAGAGATGGACCGATTCGTGAACGACTTGGTCGTGCTGACCGGTGCGACCGAGCCTTCTGCTCAGGAGGTTAGCCATGCCTAGTAGGGATCAGGTGGAGGAAGCGCTCCGCGGCGTCACCCACCCGGCATATGGTCAGAGCATCGTTGAGCTGGGACTGGTCCGCGATGTCAGTGCGGCGAACGGACATGTCAGCTTCCAGCTCCAGAACACCTTGCCGCGCCGCGACAGCACGGAGGCTGTCCTCGCGGAGGCCATCGCGTCCGTGCAGGCGCTCGATCCGGGGGCCCAAGTCGATGCGTCGCTGACCAGCACGGCTCGGACGAATCCGGCCGGGAGCAGCGGGAAGGGCTCGATCCCGGGCGTGCGCAACGTCATCCCGGTCGCGTCGGGCAAGGGAGGCGTGGGGAAATCGACGGCGTCGGCAAACCTTGCCGTCGCCCTCGCGGCCTCTGGGGCCAGAGTCGGCCTGCTCGACGCCGATGTCTACGGGCCAAGCATCCCGCACATCATGGGCGCCAGCGAAGGACCCCGGCATGGCGGGCGTGGGATCTTGCCCGTGCGCTGCCACGGGATACCTCTGATCTCGACCGGCTTCTTCATCCGGCGGGACCAAGCGGTGGTGTGGCGCGGGCCGATGCTGGCAAAGATGGTCGAGCAGCTGACCGGCCAGGTCGAATGGGGCGAGCTGGACTACCTCGTCGTCGACCTGCCACCGGGCACGGGAGATGTGCAGCTGAGCCTCTGCCAGAGGCTCGCACTGACGGGGGCGGTGATCGTGACAACCCCGCAGCCCATGGCCGTCAACGTAGCGGAGAAGGCGATCATCATGTTCCAGCAGCTCAAGACGCCCCTGCTTGGCGTGGTCGAGAACATGAGCTACTACGAGTCCCGGTCCACCGGGGAGCGCGAGTTCATCTTCGGTTCAGGCGGCGCCGAGCGCATCTCCAAGCGCTGGCGCATTCCCGTGCTGGGCAAGGTGCCGCTGGCAACGACCGTGCGCGAAACCTCCGACGGCGGCACGCCAATCCTGCTGGCGGATCCGGAAGCCCCGGCGGCGCGGTCCTTTTCGGCCATTGCGGCCCAGCTGGCGGTCGAGGTGGCGAAGCACAACCTGAAGGTCGAGGGCGAGTCGCCTTTGAAGATCAACTTCTAGGCGCGGAGGCCATGTTGGCGCCCGTGCGGGCGACGAACGTGGAAGCCCGTAGCAGGCCATCCACTGTGCCTGCGTCGATCCACCAGCCGTTCAGCTCCTCCCACTCCATCAGGCCGTCATCGATGTAACTGTTGTTGACGTCGGTGATCTCGAGTTCCCCACGGCTTGAGCGCTCTAGGCGAGCAATGCGGTCGAACACTGTGCTGTCGTACATGTAGATGCCGGTGACGGCGAAGTTCGAGGCGGGCTCGGAGGGCTTCTCATCGATGCGCACGATGCGCCCGTGCTCGATGTGCGGCACGCCGTAGCGTCCCGGATCGGGGACGCGCTTGACGAGGATCTTGGCCCCCGCACCACCTTGGCGGAATGCGTCCACGGACTTGCGCACGTCCCGCTCGATGATGTTGTCTCCAAGGATCACGCAAAGGTGGCCTCCCCTAGCGAAGTGGCGGGCGAGATCTAGGGCCTCTGCGATTCCCCCTTCCCCTTCTTGGTAGGTGTAGTCGAGGTGCTTCAGTCCGAACTCCCGCCCGTTGCCGAGCAGGCGCAGGAAGTCCCCCGCATTGCGCCCACCAGTGACAATCATGATGTCCTCGATCCCGGCGTTGACCAGCGTCTGGATCGGGTAGTAGATCATCGGCTTGTCGTACACCGGAAGCAGGTGCTTGTTGATGATGCGTGTGATGGGATCCAGGCGCGTGCCCAGTCCGCCTGCCAGAACGATCCCCCTCACAGGCCTTGATTTTAGGACGCAAGGCAGGTCTTCCCCCCTCCGGCCACCAAGAGCGTGCACGGCGCGTGCGGCGCTACGATTGAAGTCGGGCTCCCGCCCGCTGACCTAAGGGCGCGGCAGCCGGAGAGGAGCTGACATGAGGGTCAACCTGGCGTTCGGACAAGAGGGGGCGTCGGTGACCCTGCCCGAGGGGCTCGACACGCGCGTGCTCCGGCCGCGTTTCGCTGCCGGGCTGAAGGATCCTAGCGCGGCGATCGCAGCCGCCGTGCAGGATCCGGTCGGCTGCCAAGGCCTGAGACAGATCGCGCAGGGCAAGAGCAGCGCTTCCATCGCTGTTTGCGACATAACCCGGCCGGCGCCGAACCGGCTCGTCCTTCCCCACGTGCTAGGCGCTTTGGAATCGGGCGGTATCCCGGCCCAGCGGATCACGATCCTGATCGCGACCGGCCTGCACCGCGAGGCTACGGAAGAGGAGCTTGAAGAAATCGTCGGGCGGCCGATCCTTGACCGGTACGCAGTCCACTCGCACCGCGCCCGTGAGATTGACGAGCAGGTGTTCCTAGGGGAGACATCCGGCGGAACACAGGCGTTTGTCGATGCGCGCTTCGTCGAGGCCGACGTACACGTAACGCTTGGATTCATCGAGCCGCACCTGATGGCCGGGTTCTCTGGAGGCCGCAAGCTAATCTCGATCGGCCTAGCCGGCGAGCGCACGATCAAGCGCTTGCACAGCCCCATGTACATGCGCGATCCGAACGCGACCGAGGGCTCGTTTCCCGACAATCCCCTGCACCGTGAGCTGCTCGAGATCGCTGCATTGGCGGGACACGACTTCATGGTTGACGTGGCGCTCACGGACACCCGGGAGATCGCCGCCGTGTTCGCGGGAGAGCCAGTGGCAGCGCATGCGCGAGGAGTGGACTTCGTGCGGCAATCCACCTTGGCAACGGTCGGCCGTCCTGCCGACGCGGTGATCACAACCTCGGGCGGCCATCCCTTGGACCTGACGTTCTACCAAGCCGTGAAGGGGCTGACGGCGGCGGCGCACGTCGTCAGGGATGGCGGCGAGATACTGCTGGCCGCAGCCTGCGCAGAGGGTCTCGGGGGACCGGAATTCAGCGACTTGGTGCGGCAGTCCGGTGATTCCGGCAAGCTTCTCGATTCGCTGGCGGACCGCTCTGTCGAGGTTGACCAGTGGCAAGCCGAGAAGCTTGCGATGGTGGCCCAGAAGGCCAGCCTCTCATTCTGCGTCCCGGGCCTCGACGAGACGGACCGGAAACGGCTCTGGGGCCCCGCCCATGCGAATGCCCAAGAAGCAGTGGAGGGCCTCCTGTCGCGCCTTCCGAAGGCAGCGTCGGTGGTCGTGATACCGGAAGGGCCCTACGTCTTCTCGCAGCTTGGGCCGGCTGACTGAGTTGGCAACTGACCGGCGGGACCAAAGTCGCCGGCGTTATTGGCGTCCCTGTTACGAGGACGGAGTCGGGCCGCGCTCGGGCAAACGCAATCCCGTGCGTGGGGCCAGCAGGCGGGGCCTCCGGTCAACCATCGGAGTGCAGCACGGGGGATTACCGTAGGCGCACGTTCGTGGACACTACCACAGCGCTACGCATGCGGGACGGAAACGGAGCAGTGTCGCGGGCGGGAATTGCGCCCAAGATGTGGCGCCTTTCCCCCGTAGACCAACCGGTACAGGCGTTGAATCCCTAACCTGCGCCGGGCAACACCTCTTTATCCTTCCGTCAGCCTGGCCCAACACACCCTCGATCTCGCGATAACTCAAGCTGGCCGATGACGCTAGACCGCTGCAACAAGCGGGCCGGGTGCCGCTCGCGGAGCTCGCCGGTTCAATGCGAGGAAAGTGACCGGGCAACGTCGCTGCCGGGGATCGTCCGGGCCGGGGCGGGGCGAGTTCGCCCAGTTCCCGGGCGATTCGGCGCATCGGCGGCACCTACCCCCCGTCAGTGCAGCGATCTACTATTGCCGAACGGCGGCCCCAAGCGGCGAGTGGAGATCGCGGCGCTTCCCGTTTCCGTTCGTGTTCTCCCCTGTTGCGCGGGAGCCCGATCGAGGACCCTCAGGATGCGGTGGAGCGGCGCGGGTCTGGCCCAGGCAAACCGGCCATGAGCTCTGGAACATTGGAAGGCAGAATCTCTGGAGCGGGAAGAAGGCCTCGATCGTTCGTTCCGTCAGTGCATTCCGTGTTCCGCCAGACTCCGCCCAAGAGAGTAGTTGCTCTTGCATGGCCGGGCAGACTAGGAAATAGCGGAGAATCCCGGGATTGAGAATCGCCGGATCGGGACGGATGATCGGAACGTGCTGGTCAGCGCAGGCAGGCAGGATGCGGGCGTCGAAAAGGCAAGCGCGCGTGACCAAGCGCCCTGCAGATGAGCATCGCGCGGTCGTTTCTCACGTTTGCCATTGAGTCCCTTTCGGCTCCGGATCAGCGCGTCGCTCCCGCTCGCCAGACGGACGCCCACGCTGCGGCACGGCGATGCTGACCTGACGATCTAGGAGCACACCCGACGGAGGTTGATCGACATCTACCAATTCACCCGACCCTCCAACATCACATACTCCCGCGCG
>JAJDWM010000021.1 GCA_022825595.1 Bryobacterales bacterium
TTGGCGTACTGATGTTCATCATGTACCTCAGCGCATTCGACTCGCTGCAGATCACGCGCAGCGAGTATTACGAGCGCCAGCGGTTCGGCCATGTGTTCGCGTCCCTGAAGCGCGCCCCGCTGGCCCTGCGCAACCAGATCGCTGCGATTCCGGGGGTCTCGCAAGCCGAGGCTCGGGTGGTCGTCGACGTGCAGATGCAGGTCGCTGGCGTAAGCGAGCCGGCCACCGCTCGCCTAGTCTCCGTCCCGATGGACCGGCGGCCGAGCGTCAACGACATCGCACTGGTGAAGGGGAGATTCATCGAGGCCGGGCGGGCCAATGAGGTGATCGCATCCGAGAACTTCGTCGAGGCCAACGAATTGGAGATCGGGGATTCAGTGCGGGTCGTGCTCAACGGCCGCCTCCGCGACCTGGAGATCGTCGGCGTAGGTCTCTCTCCGGAATACATCTACACCATCCGGCCGGGCGAACTGATTCCGGACGACCGGCGCTTCGGGGTCTTCTGGATGGAGCGCAGGGCCTTGGCCGCGGCCTTTGATATGGAGGGCGGATTCAACGACGTGAGCCTCCTGCTAATGCCACAGACGCGGCCTGAGGAAGTGATCGCGACCCTGGACGTCCTGCTTGAGCCGTACGGGGGATGGGGAGCAATCCCCCGCGCGCTGCAGCTCTCGCACTGGTCGGTCGAGAATGAGCTCCAAGGCATCCAAGTGGCCGGCTTCGCCATTCCGGCCGTGTTCCTCGCGGTGGCCGTGTTCCTGCTGCACGTGGTCCTGCACCGGATCGTCGCCGTGCAGCGCGAACAGGTCGCGACGCTCAAGGCTCTGGGCTATCCAAACCGCGCGATCGCAGCGCACTACACCTGGTGGGCATTGGCCATCAGCGTTGGAGGAACCATCTTGGGCACTGCCCTAGGGGCGGCGCTGGGGCGCTCCCTGATGGCCATCTACAACCAGTTCTACCGATTCCCGTCCTTGGAGTACCACTTGGATGCCAGAGTGGTCGCAGGAGCTGTCCTGCTCGGCGTCGTTGCCGCGATCCTGGGAGCCAACTCGGCCGTCCGGCAGGCCGTCCGACTCCAGCCGGCGGAGGCAATGCGCCCCCTGCCTCCCGCCAAATACCGGCCGAGCCTCGCCGAGCGCCTCGGCTTCCAGGCGCTGCTTTCCCAGGTGGCGCGCATCATCCTGCGGAACATCGAACGCCAGCCCGGCCGCTCCGCGATCACTATCGGGGGGATTGCCTGTTCCCTGGGCATCCTGATCCTCGGGATCTTCATGATCGACTCCATCGATCTGATGCTCGACGTGCAGTTCGCCAAAGCCCAGCGGCACGACGTGCAGCTGACGTTCACCGAGCCTGTCTCTCCAAGTGCGATCCACGAACTGCATCGGATGCCCGGCGTGATCCTCGCCGAGCCCGTGCGATCCGTGCCGGCCCGTCTGCGGTCCTCTCACAGGGAGCGCCAGCTTGCGATTACAGGACTCCCCGCCGCGTCGCACCTGCACCGCGTCATAGACGTGCGCACGATGGAAAGCGTCCACCTGCCCGAGAACGGGCTTGTGCTGACCTCAGGTCTCGCCGAAATTCTGGACGTGCAGGCGGGAGACACCATCTCGGTTGAGGTGCTGGTGGGAAACCGCCCTGTGCGGCAGGTACCAGTCCGAGGCGTCGTGCAGCAGTTCATGGGCCTGACGGCCTACATGGAGATCAATGCTCTGAGGCGCCTGCTCCGGGAGGGCCCCACGCTCTCCGCCGGGTACCTGACCGTGGACACTGCCCAGCTGGCGGGGCTGCTGCGAAGGGTCAAGCTGACTCCAGCGGTCGCCGGCACGGGGCTCAAGGCGGCAGTCATCGAGTCGTTCAACGAGACTTTCGGCCAGAACTTGGGCACGATGATCTTCTTCAACGTTCTGTTCGCGTCCATCATCGCTTTCGGAGTGGTTTACAACGCGGCACGAGTGTCGCTGGCCGAGCGCAGCCGGGAGCTCGCCAGCCTGCGCGTGATGGGATTCACGCGCAGGGAAATCTCTGCGATCCTGCTGGGCGAGCTTGGCGTCCTCGCGCTGCTTGCGCTACCGTTGGGGCTACTGGCTGGTTACGGCCTCTCTTCGCTGGTCGTGAAGGCCTTGCAGACGGAGCTCTACGCGCTGCCATTCACGGCGAACCCGCAGACCTACGCTTGGTGCGCCCTGACGATACTGGGCGCGACGGCCATCTCAGGGCTGATCGTCCGGCGCAAGCTGGATCATCTGGACCTGCTCGAGGTCCTGAAGGCAAAGGAGTGAACGCGCGATGAAGATTCGCCCGACTAGAATTCTGGTTTGGCTGGTTCTGGCGGCAGTCGCCGCCGGATTCTACGTCGCGTTCCAGCCCCGGCCTGCCGAGGTGGAGACGGCAAGAGTCGTGAACGGACCGCTCCAGGTCACCCTCGACGAGGAAGGCCAGACGCGAGTCCGCGACCGGTACGTCGTCTCGGCCCCCCTGGCAGCCCGGATCCTGCGCATCGAGCTGGAGTCGGGTGACGCCGTGAGGGCCCACAGCACCGTCCTTGCGCGCCTGCAGCCCACACAGCCACAGTTCCTGAACACGCGCAGCCGGGCACAGGCACAGGCCGCTGTGACGAGCGCCGAGTCCGCTGTCAGGCAGGCGCACGTGGAGCGTGATCGCGCGACCGCGGAGCGCGTCTACGCGGCCTCGCAACTTGAGCGCCACGAGAGACTCCACGAGAACGGTCTGCTGGCGGACCAAAGGCTGGATGCCAGCCGCCAGCGATTGGTGGAGGCGAACGAGGCAGTGCGGTCGGCAGAGGCCGCGATCGCCGTCGCCGAAGCGGAACTTGAGCAATCGCGGACCGGCCTCATTGAGGCGAGCAGCGGCGGGCCGGGGGCCGGGGATGCAGTGCTGGTGCGGTCGCCCGTGGACGGGGTCGTGCTGCGACGGTTGCGCGAAAGCGAGGCGACCGTGCCGGCCGGAGAGCCCCTCATCGAGATCGGCGACCCCAACAAGCTGGAGATTGTCTCCGACATGCTCTCCATGGATGCCGTGAGGATCTCGGAGGGCGACGCCGTACTGATTGAACAGTGGGGTGGCGACCACAGCCTCCACGGCACGGTCCGAAGGGTCGAACCATTCGGCTTCACGAAGATCTCTGCCCTTGGCGTCGAAGAGCAGCGGGTCAACGTGATCGTCGACTTCGTGGATCCCGAGGCAGCTTGGGAGGCTTTGGGAGACGGATACCGCGTCGAGATCCGCGTGGTAGTGTGGCAGGCCGAGAACGTGGCGAAGGTTCCGACCAGCAGCCTTTTCCGCAGCCGCGAGGCATGGGCGGTGTACAGGCTGGGCGATGGCAACACGGCTCGCCTGACGGAAGTGCGGATCGGGGAACGAACGGCGATGGAAGCACAAGTGCTGGAGGGCCTGTCCGAGGGTGACCGCGTAATTGCCTATCCCAGCGATCAGGTCCAAGACGGAATCGAGGTCTTGCCCAGAGAGCCGTAAGGCCGAGTCTTAGGCCGGGCAGCCGTCCGTTGCTCGGCTAAACTACCGGATGGGGCCACGAGCGCCAAGCAACCGGCAGACGAGCAGCAGGTCGGCCTAACCCATCGGGAAGGGCCGGCCCTCACCGCAGTAGCAACCCCCAGCCGAATGGGCGGCAACACGTCCCCGCGCACCAAACACTTCTTCCTATGTATGTTCGCAAGACCCGACTGCTGACGCCAGGTCCCACCCCTCTGCTCCCCGAAGCCGTCCGGGCCATGGCCGCGGCG
>JAJDWM010000462.1 GCA_022825595.1 Bryobacterales bacterium
ACAGAAGATTCGCATGATCATTACCTATGACAACTACAAGCGCTTCGAGGGCACGTCTGTGATCACCTTTGGCGATGTGCTAGAGAACGCGCCGCCCGAAGGTCAAGACCAGCCCTGATCCGGCAGATCGGTGAACGTTAGGACGGATCACGGCCCGACCCGAGCCTTGGGCGGCTCCCCGAGTGGCCCGCCGCCATCCCTACGGGCTTGGGTCGCCGGACTGGCATTGGTTTTGGCGGCGATGCCAACGCAGGCTTTGGGGGCTGGGGATGACCTGCCTCGCCTTTCTTCGGTCTTCAGCCAGGTCGACGAGATGCTGGAGGACGTGCAGCGCATCATGGGATTCGGGCCGCGCCGCCCGATCCGGAGCAAGGCCATTTCCAAGCAGGAGTTCCGCAGGCTGTACGAGACGCGGATGCGACAGCAGCAGAAGCCGAAGGAAATGGAGCGGGAACTGCTCTTCTTGCGGATGTTCGGTCTCGTGCCCGAGGACTTCGACTATGAGAAGACCGTCCTAGACCTGCTCAGTGAGCAGGCTTGGGCGCTGTATGACTTCAAACGGCGCCAGCTGTATCTGGCAGATTGGGCTCCCCGTGACGCGCTTGAGTACGCTCTCGTGCACGAATTGGTTCACGCGGTGGACGACCACCACTTCAATCTGCGCAAGTACGTGGAATCGGCCCCCGAGTCAGAGCGGCAGTTGGCGCGCCTGGCGGCCATGGAGGGACAGGCTTCGTGGGTGATGACTCAATGGGTCATGGAACAGTCCGGCCGCTCCCTGGAGGGCAACCGGCTCTTGGCGGTGGCTGCGGCAAGCGCTACGCGCTTCGAGGCACAGCAGTTTCCCATCTACGAGCAGACCCCGGTGTACTTTCGCGAAGTGCTGATCTTCCCCTACACCGACGGGCTCCTGTTTCAGGACGCGCTGATCCAGCGGTTCGGGTCGGCCGGGTTCAGGAAGGTGTTCGAGCAGCCTCCTGCCACTACACAGCAGATCATCCAGCCCGACCTGTACCTGCAATCCTTCGACCCCCACCCACCGTCCATGGAGGACATTTCGATACCGAAGGCATTCAAGCGGGTCTACGATGGCACATTCGGCCAACTTGACCACCGGATCCTGCTCGAGCACCACTTCGGGGAGAACGACAGGGGTGAACTCTTGGATCGTTGGCGCGGTGCGGCGTTTGAGATCTACCAGGAGCGGGGCGGAACCGGCGCTGTACTGCGATATGCAGTGCGGTGGGACACTCCCGAGGCCGCAAGGGAGTACTACCACCTCTACCGACAGGTCTGCGAGCGGAAGTGGGAGGGGCTCGAACTCGTGGACAGCGGTGCGGACCGCTGTGAGGGAAACGGGCCGTTGGGCCGGGTGATGTTGGAGTTGGATGGGAGCGTTCTCCGCAGTGTCGAGGGGCTCCCACTGTAGAGGGGATAGAGGGGAGGTATTGGCATGCGACGAATCCGGGCAAGCAGAGCATTGCTGGCTGTGGCGGTCTCGATGGCGGTTCTCAGTGCGGCAGAGCCGCGACCGATGCGTCCGTTTGACGTCACGTCCTTCGATGGGCGCAGGGTCTCGTCGGAGTCCCTGAAGGGCAGCAAGGTTGTCCTGATGTTCGTGGCGACCGACTGTCCTCACTGCCAGGAGACGGCCCGGCGACTTGATCCGGTCTACCGTGATCTCAGGCGAGACGGGTTGGAGATCGTTGGCCTTACGCTGAACCGAATCGACAACCGGGGAATCCGCGAGTTCGCAACCCGGTTCGGCGCCAGCTTCCCGATCGCAATCTCTTCGCGCGACGAATTCTCTAGGATCACCGGGATATCGGTGATGACGCGCATCTATTACCCGTACGTGCTCTTTGTCGATCGGCAAGGTGTAATCCGGGAAGAGCACCAAGGTTCCGAGCAACCGTGGTTTGACAGACTTGAGGCCAACTTCCGAGCGGCTGTCGCAGCGCTAGAGTAGGGCCCGTTGGCCCCTACGTAGCCCGGGAGTCCTCCTGGGATTCACTGGACCGATTGCTGCCTCGCCGGATGCGAGGCGTCCATCGCCGAGGGAAGTGGCAGCCGAACGCCCGTAGCGCGTGGTTATGCCACTGTGGTCGGATGTGCCCGCGCGAGTCCGGAATCCGTCCTTGCTGGCGCGTGCCACAGGCGCTTGTCAGATTCCTCGCATTGCTCCTGAGGCTGAGGACTGCCTCATCCGAAGTGGGGAGATGGCGGATCGCCGCCGGGCGTGATCGCCGGCCCAAACGGTGTCGCTACGCCCTGCTGCCCCGCAGAGAGGTCGGTCAGATGTTGCATTGGTGCCTGCCCTTGGACTCGCGTGTCCGGAAATACCTAATTCACCACATGCGATTTCCATTGTATCTGTTGGTAGTCTTGCCGTTCATGGTCCCACTATCGACTTGGACCGGCCACATTCCGAAGTCCGCAATCGCAACCGACGAGCCCGGTCGCTCCGGCGCGACCTAGCCTTCCATTCCCTGTGACTCCCGATCGGCGCAACGGTTCGGATCGGTAGTCGGTAGTACTTGTGACTGCTATGGTTCTAGGGGAGACAGGCCGGGTAGGGCATTCCGTTCCCTTCCTGGTTGCGCGGCATTCCCCATATCGATTGCAGGACGGCTGGAAGTGCTGGGACAGCTCGACTTCGTGGGCTCGTAGTTCCGGCTCGTCGTCAATGCTCGCCCGCCATAATCTGAGACTGCCGTACGCAAGGATGCACGTGGGCTTGTCGCTGAGCCGGCGACTGCGCTCCAGCAGCTGGTCCTTCATACTCACTGTCTGCCCGAAGAAGAGGTGGCCCTTCTTTTTCGCCTTGCGGATTCGGTAGATGCCGCCCGTGGTCGGAGCGATGTGCAGTGCGGGTTCCGGAGAATCTGGCCGCCCAAATTCCAGAAATTATGGCCGGTTCGGCTGATCCGGAGAACCTGCCAGTCCGTTCCAAGAGACAGCGCCAGTATGGCCTCGCTCAAAAGCCGTGTACGCCGCGGTGGCAACCTCTACCTCACGGATTCTGCCAATCACCGTGTGTGCCGAGTAGACACGGTTGGCAAGGTCAGCACGGTCGCGAGCAATGGGACTCGCGGCTTCGCGGGCGATGGCGGGCCGGCCGCTGACGCGGAGCTTGCTGCGACG
>JAJDWM010000240.1 GCA_022825595.1 Bryobacterales bacterium
AGTGCGCACTCGGGCCTGGCCACGATCTCGGCCAGTGCTGCTACGTACCGGTTGGCAACTGCTCGATCCATGGGGAAGGCGCAAGTTCTGGATGCGGGTCCTCTTCCCGCAGACCAATCTCAGGCGCTCCGGGCGCCATTGCCGACGACAGTCACTCGCGGCGGCTTCAAGGTCTCAACTTACCACAGGGCCGGATTCGGGGCCGTTGCCGGAATCGGCGTACTTGGTCCTACAACAAGATCTTGGGGTGACAGTCAAGCGGCAAGTGCAGGCCACGGATTCGGCTGGCCGATGGGCGACTGTAGTCGGCTAGGCCGCTGTCAGCAACACTAGGACTGGTCCCGTCCCCACGCTCAGTTCGGTCGACTCAGATTTTCCTCCGTTATCGGAAGGGCAATGGGAACTCAATGCCAAGCGCTGCCGACCTCGCCGCCCGCCCCGCGCAATCGCGCCAGAAGATCGCTGCCATCGAAGACTTGTGCCCTGACTCCTTGGTGGCGAACTACCGCCGCTGCGGCAAGCCCACCTGCCGCTGCACGGCGCAACACCACCCCCGCCATGGCCCCTGTTGGCTGCTCACCTGCTTGGTGCGCGGACAGGTACGCACGATTCGCATCCCTGAGTCCCAACTGCCGCGAACGAGTGCGCGATTCGCCGACTGCCAGCGTCTAAGACGGCTCGTCGCGACTCTCAAGGGAGACCAGCGACGACCTGTGCCAGTCCCGAGGGTAAGAAGTCGCCAGCGCAGCAAGGCGCACAAGAACCTCATGAACGGGTTTCCCGCGCACGCCGAAGCATGGGACAGGCTACAGTCGGAGCGTCGTACGGGAGGGCGTCGACCTTAGAAGCATTTCGTCATACCGCGGGCCCAGCAGTTCGCACGCTGTATGGCTCACCCACCGTCCTGCTCTGTCAGAATCGAGCCCTCCAACTGCCAGATGTCGGCTTCGTTTCAGGGAGACATCCACTAGGTTGGCGCGACGGTTGATCTTCTCATTGGGCAGCCATACTCTCTCGGTCCAGTTCAGCCGAGCCGGTCTCCCTTAGAGATTCTGTTCAGGGCAGCGCGTCGCCGTAAGCCTCAAGATTCCTTGTCGTCACGCTGAGGGCTGGAGTGAGTGACCGGCGGACTGTCGTCGAGCACTCAAGCCCAACACCGATCTGGGACTCCTTGCTGGGGCTGATCGGCTGATCTGATGCCGGCGTCACGCCGCTGTGTCTACCGTGTCACGATGGACTCGGAGTCGCGACACTCTGACAGCATCGGCCTTACGCGCCTGCTCCGGGACCGCCGGGACATCTTCATCTCGTACCGAGGATTGCAAATGAGTCTGCTCGCTTACCTCGTTCCCCGTATCGCGGCAAGTGGCGCGGAGCCGGCCGCGACACAGGCGCTCGCCTACCTCCTCGGGTCCCCGGATATCGCCCGGGCGTTCATTGACGCTGTGGGCCGGACCGGCATCGCACGGTTTCCTCTGGGACGGATTGAGGCCGAAGAACACCACGGAAAGTGCATTCCGGACCTCACAATCCGTGACGCAGACCAAGTGGTCCGAATCTTCGTCGAGAACAAGTTCTGGGCAGGACTGATGGCTGGTCAACCGGTCGCCTATCTCGATGAGATGCCCGACGAGGAGTCGTCCCTGCTGGTATTCATCGTTCCGCACGAGCGAATGTACGGGCTGTGGGACGAGTTGAAGGAGCGGTGCAGGCAGAGTGGAGTCGAAATCGGGAACGAGTCGAAGGGGGATGCCATTTACTGGGCCAGCGCGGGCGGCCGTACCTTGGCGATTACGAGCTGGAAACAGGTCTTGGGAATTCTAGAGCAGGCCGCCGACGCTAAGGGGCACGCTGACCTACGCGCGGATATCGTCCAGCTCCGAGGGCTGACAGACCAGATGGATGCCGACAAGTTCCTCCCGTTGCGCGAGGAGGAGTTGACCGATGTGAACGTACCGCGCCGCATGATCAACTACACCGGCCTGATCGACGACATTGTCGGACGCCTCGAGACGGATGGCATCGCCGACACTAAGGGCTTCCGCAAAGGCGGTGGCTACACTTTCGCCGGGCGCTTCCTTAGGCTGCACGAGAAACTCAAACTTTGGCTAGGCGTCGATCAAGAGGCGTGGCGTGATCGGGGCATCACACCCCTGTGGATCGAGGCTGAGTTTCCCTCTGTCCAGGGCGGGATCGGGCAGATTGAGGAACTTTTTGATGACCTACACAAGAGGGACCGCTGGGTCTGCATTCCGATTCGCCTCCCGGCTGGGGTCGAGCGAGATCGCGTGATCAACGACGCGGCTCGACAGGTGCGCAACATTGGTGACCGGCTCTTGGAAGCTTCTTCCAGTAAATAGCGATTACATTACGGTACGAGAGCGCCTCTACGTATTGACGCCCTAGCGCGGCACCCTCATACTCAAACCAGTGATTCATTAATCGTGCGCGCCGTCCTCGCGATCGGCGGACCGCTCCGCGAGACGCGGGCAGCGAATTCCGGAAGGAGGGCCCATGCCGCGCCTGATGTATCTTCCTCTCTTGCTGGCCGTGCTGGCCGTTGGATCTCA
>JAJDWM010000771.1 GCA_022825595.1 Bryobacterales bacterium
AAGGCGTATGCGGTCGTCGGGCCCACGAAGCTCCACCCACGTTTCTTTAGGTCCTTCGCAAGCGCCGCCGACTGCGCCGTCCAGCTTAGGCGGTTGAGAGTCTCGTGATCGATGACCTCGGGCCGCGACTCAGGAGGCGGCTCCCATTGCCAGAAATACGCCGCGAGCGAGCCGTACTCTCGGACCAACTCGCAGGCCCGGCGCGCATTGTTGACAGTTGACGAGATCTTGGCTCGGTGGCGCACAATCGCGGCATTGCCTACGAGCCGCTCGACATCCGATGGAGTGAACTCCGCGACCTCACGGAAGTCGAACTGCCGGAAGGCATCGCGGAAACCCTCTCGCTTCCGGAGAATTGTCAGCCACGAAAGGCCCGACTGGAATCCCTCTAGGCAGATCTTCTCGAACAATCTCTGGTCCGAGATCGTCGGAACGCCCCATTCGCTGTCGTGGTAGTGCAGGTAGAGCGGATCATCGCCGCACCACCAGCAACGCAGCCGGCCATCTTGGCCGCGCGCAAGCCCAGGCGGGGGCGGCCTCGTCTCTCGCGGCGTCGGGCAGTGCGGCATCGCGTTCTGCCAACCATCGTATGCGGGCTCCTGCTGCCAGCCAGGCTTTGCGGCGAGGTTGCTACGATCGGTCCGATGACCCTCCGCAGATCGTGCCTGAGGGGCCTCGCGCGACCTTCCCAGGCCATCGGGGTCCCAACTTGGCTACGGAGTCCGTACCCCGCTTCCTTGGTGGGACTGTTAGCCGCCGCACTTCTGCTGGCAGGATGCGGCCTGCTCGAAACCGTTCCCGGTCTGGAGGTGGTCAGCATCGGCGGAACGAACGGTGCGTCCGTCACCCGGGACGGGGCCCGCATCGTGTTCTACGGAGATCCAGTTGGAGATTGGCAGGAGGTCGAGAGGATCTTCTGGACCCACCACAGGCGCGACGTTGCATGGGCCGGCCTGCAGCTGGTCAGAGACGGAGTCCCCGTGGTCGCGCCGGCGGCCGAACTCCCGCTCATAGAGAATGCGGAGGCCTTCTGGAGCGAGTTCCGGGGAACTCGCTTTCACGACTACGCGCAGCAATCCACCAAGATCCTGGCGCGCAACGTTCCGGTGCAGTTCCCGGCCATAGGTGGGCGCTCGATCAAGTGGCGCGATCTCGCGATCGACGTCATAGACACACCGGGATTCACACGCGGATCGGTGTCCTATCTTGTGGACCTCGGCCGAACGCGCGTCGCGTTCACGGGAGACTTGGCCTACGCCCAAGGGCGGATCTTTGACCTGTACAGCCTGCAGGATTCCATCGAAGAGACCGAGACCCGCGGTTACCACGGGTACGCGGCCCGGTCAGCGGACCTCCTGCGCAGCTTGCGACGCGTGCTGCAGGCCAAGCCAGACCTGATCGTGCCGGCCCGGGGGCCCCTCATCCGGGATCCCGAAGCGGAGCTGGGCCGACTTGCGGAGCGCATCGAGGAGCTCTTCAAGGCGTACTTCCGAACAGACGCCCTGCGCTGGTACTGGGGAGAAGCGAACCTGCTGGCAAGAGCCCGGCGAATCCTTGGGCCAACGGAGGTCGACTGGATGCCGATGGCATTTGAGCTTCGCCAGACGCCTCCCCGCTGGTGGTACAAGTTCGGCACTTCCCGATTGCTGGTCTCGGACACGGGAGCCGCATTCCTGATCGACTGTGGCAGTCAGTCGGCCTTCGACACAGTTCGGCGGCTGCAACGCCGCAGGGTGTTCTCGCGCCTGGAGGGCATCTTTGTGACGCACTTCCACGACGACCACACGGAATTCGTGCAGCAGATGGCGAGGGAGGCCGGCGTACCAGTCTACGCCGGCAGGGAAATCGCCGACATCTTGGAGAACCCGCACGCCTACCGTATGCCGGCAATGACACACCGGCCGATACGGCCGGTTAGCGCCTTAGACGAAGGCGAGACCCTCCATTGGCACGAGTTCGAGCTGGAGTACACATACTTTCCCGGTCAGGCAATCTATCACGGGGGCCTGCGAGTTCGCAGGGAGAACGGTGAGCGGTACTTCTTCATCGGGGACTCGTTCAGCCCGTCGGGATTAGATGACTACTGCCTGCTGAACCGTCACTTGCTGCACGCTGGGTTCGGGCACTTTCGGTGCTTGGACCAAATCGACCGGTTGGAAGACGACTACTGGCTCGTCAACCAGCACATTGAGGAGGTCTTCAGATACGACCGCCAACAGGTCGCCACAATGCGCGAGGTGCTGAATGAGAAGAAGCGCGTGATCGCCGAGTTGGTCCCATGGGAAGAACCGAACTTCGGCGTGGACGAGCAATGGTCGCGCTTCTACCCATACGGACTCGACACCGCCCCTGGAGAACCGTTCGACCTCTACGGCGTGGTCCTGAACCACCTGCCCGAGGAGGAGAGCTTCCGAATCCGGCTAAACCTACCTGCTGGCTGGCTGGGAGAGCCAATGTTCGCTGACCTCGGCGTGGCACCGCGCCAAGAAGGTCGCGTCCGCTTCACCGTCACGCCACCCGGAGACATGGGCGGAACGCACCTGATCACCGGCGACGTCTCATTCCGAGACCATGACCTCCGACAGTGGATCGAGGCACTGGTACACGTCCGATGAGCCTGGGAGAGTTCGGCTGCGTCCGCGGCCCTCAGAGCAGGTAGACCGCGATCATCCGATCCTCCGAAGCGGCGCCTCCCAATGCAGCGTCGAGCTGCTTGCGGATCGCAGCTATGGTCGCGTCGGGGATTCCGCCCAGAATTCGAACTCTCTTCCACTCGAGAATGTCTGACGGGTCGGCCTCGCGCTGGCTTGTCTGGCCAAAGCTGTCGGCCCGGTACTTGTGGATCACGACGGCCCCGAACCCGAGCTCGCGGAGTCGGCCCACGTCGACCTTCGCGTCGGGCGGGGGTACGCCTGCCAGCGTCGCAAGCGCAGGCTCGTTGGCGATTCGCCGTTCTACGGCAGGTGGATACGTTGCCAGGTATCCGCCCCCGATGGGCCTTCCGTGTACGGTTTGTGCCGCCATGTTGTGCACCGTCCGGCTGCGCTGGTGGAACGGAATGTCCAGCACGGCACCGGAACTGCCTGCAAGATCCGCTAGCAGCGGCGACTGGTTCACCGTGCGGACGGGGAAGGGCAGCCACGAGTACTCCGCGAAGATCAGGACAGCGGCGAGCGGAGTCGTCCACCAAGGAAGGCCCCTAATCGACGACCACCCGAGGCCCGCCAGTACGGCCAAGCCGAGTCCGGCCAGCAGCATGAACCGATTTGCCACCCGCAGTGACTCCAGCACGGGGATCTCTCGCAACAGCGCGAAGGGGAGGAAGCCGACCTCCAGGCGGGTCCCGTCCCAATAGGGGTCCGTCCCAAGTGCCAGTACGAGCCCGGATGCGAATAGTAGGAGCCACGGCCAAGCCTGACGCCACCGGCTCCACGAACCGAGCGCG
>JAJDWM010000607.1 GCA_022825595.1 Bryobacterales bacterium
GTTTGCGGCGCAGGGGTACGCCCGCGCCACTGGCAAGGCCGGAGTGTGCATGGCCACGTCGGGGCCAGGCGCGACGAACCTGACCACAGGGCTTGTCGATGCGCTCTTGGACTCCATCCCGGTCGTCGCAATCACCGGGCAGGTCCCGCAGGCGCTGATCGGCAGGGACGCCTTTCAAGAGGCGGACACGTTCGGTATTTCCCGGTCTGCAACCAAGCACAACTACTTGGTCAAGGATGTCCGGGAGGTGGCACAGACAGTGCACGAGGCCTTTCACATCGCTGTCAGCGGCCGTCCCGGGCCGGTGCTGATCGACATCACGAAAGACGTTCTGCTCGGCAAGACGGCCTACAGCGAGGACCAGCCGATGGCGCCGCTACGCGGGTACCGTCCAGAAGCGGAGCCTGACGAGGAGGAGATCGAGCGGGCAGTGCAGTTCCTCTGGAACGCCGAGCGGCCCTACATCTACGCCGGAGGCGGTGTAATCTCGTCCGGCGCGAGCCGGGAATTGGTGCGCCTCTCGGAGATCCTGGAGGCGCCGCTGGCGCACACGGTTATGGGCCTTGGGGCCATGCCGAGCGAGCATCCCAATTTCATATCCATGCTTGGCATGCACGGCAGCTACGCGGCCAACATGGGCATTACTGAGTGCGATGCCCTCATCGGCCTCGGCGTGCGATTCGACGATCGCGTCACCGGCCGCTTGGACAAGTTCGCGCCGCACGCACAGGTCCTGCACGTCGACATCGATCCTGCCGAAATCAACAAGAACCGCCGCGCCGACCTCGGAATTGTGGGAGACGCCAAGACCGTCATCCAGCGGCTGAACGAAGCCTTAGAGAGCACTCGCGAGTCACTCGGCGGCACGCGCCGCCAGGAGAGGCTCGCGTGGATGGCCCACATCCGGGAAATGAAGCGGCAACACCCGTTCACGTTCACGCCGTCAGACGAGGAGATCAAGCCGCAGGTCCTGATGCGGAAGCTGGACCGCATCGCGGGCGGCGACGCCATCGTGACGGTTGACGTGGGTCAGCACCAGATGTGGGCGGCCCAGCTGATGCGGTTCAACAAGCCGCGACTCTGGCAGTCGTCCAGCGGCCTGGGCTCGATGGGATTCGGCGTGCCGGCAGCAGTCGGGGCAAAGTTCGCGCGACCGGAGAAGCTGGTCATGGCGATTGTGGGCGACGGCGGATTCATGATGTCAATTCCCGAGCTGGGAACGATTGCAGCGAACCGCTTGCCGGTGAAGATCATCGTCATGAACAACAACAGCCTCGGAATGGTGCGCCAGTGGCAGGAGCTGTTCTACGACCGGCGCTACAGCGAGGTCTTCATTGAGGCCTTCCCCGACGCCCACTTGCTCGCCGCCGCGTTCGGGCTGTCCGGGGGAACAGTGGCCGATCCGGCAGACCTGGACCGGGCACTGGACGTGGCCTTCTCCGATCCGGGGCCGTACCTGCTCAACGTTCAGGTGACGCCCGAGGAGTGCGTGTATCCGATGGTTCCGGCCGGCGGCGCGGTCAGCGACATGATCATGGAGCCCGCCGCCGAACCTGTCGGTGCGGCCGCTGGCGACTAGGAGGCGGAATGCAGCAGCTGATTTCTCTCCTGGTCGAGAACAAGCCTGGTGCCCTGATGCGCGTGGCCGGTGTGCTCACGTCGCGTGGCTACAACATTGAAAGCCTGACCGTCGCCAAGGCCTTGGACCCCACCCTCTCGATCATGACGATCGTCGCCGAGGTCGGCGAGACGGGGCGAGACCTGCTGATCAAGCAGATCAGCCGCTTGGTCAACGTGATCAAGGCCGTGGACCTGACCCAGTCTCGCGCCGTCCGGCGCGAAATGGTGCTGATCAAGGTGTACGTTGAGGGTGCCCGTCGCGCGGCTCTGCTGACGGAGGCGCAGATCTTCCGCGCCCATGTCGTGGACGCCTCGCAAACCTCGTACATGATCGAGGCCACCGGGTCCCCAGACAAGCTTGACGCGCTGATTTCCCTGCTGCGGTCGTACGGGCCGATCGAGGTGGTTCGCTCTGGAGCCATGGCCATGGCCCGCTCGAAGCACAACAAACTGCCCGTGCCCTACTTCAGCGAGACAACCCAAGCCGGCTAACCGGCGCTGCTACGAGACCACAGGAGCGAACTGTCCCATGCCCGCAACGATCTACTACGAGCCCGATGGCGATCTGAACTTGCTCAAGGGCAAGAAGATCGCAATCATCGGCTACGGAAGCCAAGGCCACGCCCATGCGCTCAATCTCCTGGAGAGCGGGCTGGACGTGGTGGTCGGCCTCTACCGGGGCTCCAAGTCCTGGCCCAAGGCGGAGCGCGCTGGGCTGGAGGTGACTACGGTCGCGGAGGCCAGCAAGGCGGCCCAAGTGGTCATGATCTTGCTGCCCGACCACATCCAGCCCGATCTGTACCGTCGAGAGATCGAGCCTCACCTCGACCCTGGTGACACGATGATGTTCGCGCACGGGTTCTGCATTCACTGGAAAGAGATCACCCCGCCGGCAGGTGTGGACGTTTCGATGATCGCTCCCAAGGCGCCGGGCCACAGGGTCCGCGAGCTGTTCGTGGAGGGGGTTGGAGTGCCGGGCCTGGTAGCTGTCGACCAGGATGTTTCCGGGCGGGCCAAGCAGCAGGCCTTGGCCTATGCGCTCGGCCTAGGGTGCCTGAAGGCCGGCGTCATTGAGACGACATTCAAGGAAGAGACCGAAAGCGACCTCTTCGGCGAACAGGCAGTCCTGTGCGGCGGGTGCTCGGAACTGATCCGCGCCGGTTTCCAGACCTTGGTGGACGCCGGCTACCAGCCTGAGATCGCCTATTTCGAGTGCCTGCACGAGCTCAAGCTGATCGTTGATTTGATCTACGAAGGCGGCCTGAGCTACATGCGCTACTCAGTTTCCGACACCGCCGAGTACGGCGACTACACGCGAGGGAGGCGGATCGTGAGCGAAGACGTCCGCGAGCGCATGCGCGAAATCCTGTCCGAGATCCAATCCGGAAGGTTCGCGCGGGAATGGATGGACGAGAACCGGGCCGGCAGGGAGCGCTTCCTTGCCACGCGCCGAGAACAGGAGAGCCAGCTGATTGAGGATGTGGGTTCGAAGCTGCGGGCGATGATGCCCTTCCTGCGCAAGGAAAAGCCCGAATCCACGCCGCTGGCCCCTGGAACGGCAGACTGACGCAGCCGGGGGACGTGCGATGAGAGTATTTTCCTACGACACCACGCTGCGAGACGGCACGCAGGGAGAGCACGTCTCTTTCTCGGTCGACGACAAGCTGGCCATCGCGCGGCGCCTCGACGACATCGGGATCGACTACATCGAAGGCGGCTGGCCGGGCTCGAACCCGCGCGACGAGGAGTTCTTCGATCGGGCCAAGGCGGGCCTGCGCCTGCGGCACGCGCGCTTGGTGGCCTTCGGGTCCACCCGGCACGTCGCGAACGCGGTTGACGACGATCCCAACGTGCGCAAGCTCGTGGAGTCCGAGACGCCGGCGGTCGCAATCTTCGGCAAGAGCTGGAGGCTGCACACAGAGCAGGCCCTGCGCGTGACCGAGCGGCAGAACTTGGAGATGATCCGCTCGACCGTGGCGCACCTCAAGGCGCTGGGCCGGGAGGTCATCTATGACGCGGAGCACTTCTTCGACGGCTTCGAGTCGGACCCCGATTTTGCCCTTCGGACTCTTGACGCGGCCTACGGCGCAGGGGCGGACTGCCTCGTGCTGTGCGACACCAACGGCGGCACGCTCACGGCGCGGCTGGGCGAGATCGTCGGCGAGGTTCGCAGGCGGTTCGACGGCGTAGTCGGCATCCACACGCACAACGACTCGGACCTCGCGGTGGCCAACGCGATCACCGCGGTCGAGCTCGGCGCCACGCACGTGCAGGGCACCGTGAACGGCTACGGCGAGCGCTGCGGCAATTGCAACCTGGTCTCCACCATCTGCAATCTTGAGCTCAAGCTCGGGCACACCGTGATCGGCCGCGAGAACGTCGCCAAGCTGACCGGTCTGGCGAACTACGTCGCCGAGACCGCCAACCTCTCCCTGGCCAACGGCAGTGCGTTCGTCGGTAAGAGCGCATTCGCCCACAAGGGCGGCATTCATGTCAGCGCCGTGCTGCGCGAGAAGACGACCTACGAGCATGTCGAGCCGGAGCGGGTCGGAAACCAGCGCCGCGTGCTTGTGAGCGACCTTTCCGGGCGCAGCAACATCACCTTCAAGCTGCGCGAGCAGGGGTGGGACGATCTGCTCACACCGGAGGCGCGCAGGCGCCTGCTGAAGCGCATCAAGCGCATGGAATTCGACGGATACGAGCTGGAGTCGGCCGATGGGTCGTTTGAGCTGCTCGTGCGCGAGGCCGTCACCGCCGGTTTCGAGCCGTTCCGGCTCGTGACGATGGAAATGTCGCTGCGCAAGTCCGGGAGGGAGCACTCTTGGTGTGAGGTGGTGATGTCGGTGTCGACCCCAGACGGCGACGTGCGGGCCCGCGTGGGGGCTTCCGGCCCGTTCGACGCAATGGCCGGGGCGCTGCGGCGCTGCCTCTCGGCGAGCTATCCCGAAGTGGCGGACATCCGCTTGGTGGACTACAAGGTGCGCGTGCTGGATCCTGGAAAGGGAACGGCCGCCAAGGTGCGCGTGCTGATTAACTGGGCGGACGACGCCTCGGACTGGACGACGGTAGGCGTCTCCGACGATGTGCTCGAGGCCAGCTGGAACGCGCTGCGCGACTCCGTCCGCCTGGAGCTGCTGCGGGCCCAGGAGGCCGCACCTGCCCTGAGCGGTTAGCTGTCCTTGGGCCGGCGCTGCTCCTGAAGCCTCGAGCGTGCGGAGCGGATCGCCGCAAGACGTCGGCGGATGCGGTCCTCGATGCCCCTGTCCGTGGGCTCGTAGTAGCGTCGGTTGCGGAGCTCGTCCGGGAGGCAGGACATCGCCACGACGGCCCCCTCGAAACTATGCGCATGCTCGTAGCCCGCGCCGTATCCCTGCTCGCGCATCAGTCTCGTGGGGGCATTGCGCAGGTGCAGCGGGACGTCTACTGAGGGCCCCGAGCGCACGTCGGAGCGTGCGTCGTTGAGGGCTTTGTATACCGCGTCGGACTTCGGTGCGACTGCCAGGTAAACGGCCGTCTGCGCGAGAAACAGGTCGCCCTCCGGCTCTCCGACCAGCCGGAACGCATCCACGGCCGCCGCGGCCATCTCGAGTGCCCTGGGGTCTGCCAGCCCGATGTCCTCGCTCGCCATGCGAACCAACCGGCGACCAATGTAGATCCGGTCCTCGCCGGCCTCCAGCATGCATGCGAGCCAGTAGAGCGCTGCGTCGGGATCGCTTGAGCGCACCGACTTGTGCAGGGCCGAGATCAGGTCGAAGTGGCGATCTCCCGCCTTGTCGTAGCGCGGCAGCCGGCGCTGGAGGACGTCGGCGAGAAGTTCCTCGGTCGCCTGTCCGCCGTCGGCCGCGCGCGCCAGACGGTCTAGCGCCAGCAGCGCAACACGCGCATCGCCGCCTGCGTGTATGCCGATGGAGTGCAGCAGGGCCTCCGGTACGTCTGCGCCCAGTCCGGCAATTCCCCGCTCGGAATCCAGCAGCGCTGTGCGCTGCAACGCCACGAGATCCCCGACTGAGAGCGGCTTGAGGGTGTACACCTTCGCTCGCGACAGGAGCGCGGCGATGACCTCGAACGACGGGTTCTCCGTAGTTGCGCCGATCAGGATAATGTCGCCACGCTCAACGTACGGCAGGAACGCATCCTGCTGGACCTTGTTGAATCGGTGGATCTCGTCCACGAAGACGATCGTTCTCCTTCCGGCCCGCCGCTGGCGGGCAGCGTCGAGCAGGACTGAGCGCACGGCCCGGATGCTGCTCATGACTCCGCTGAACGCGACGAACTCGCACTTGGTCTCGGAGGCGATGACGCGGGCCAGGGATGTCTTGCCTACGCCCGGAGGTCCCCACAGGATCATTGAGTCCAGTGCGTCAGCCTCGATCTGCCGCCGCAGGGGACTGCCCGGGGCGAGCAGATGGCGCTGCCCGACGAATTCGCGGAGGCCGCGGGGTCGCATGCGCTCCGGCAGCGGCCGGTCGGCGTCGGGGCGGTCCTGCCCCGGAAGCGTGCCGAAGAGGTTCACCGAACGGCCGACCTTCGGGCCGACTCATACAGCACTACGGCCGCTGCGATCCCCGCGTTGAGCGACTCCACCGAGCGGGTCGGGATCACGACGCGCTCGGCAGCATCAAGCAGCGGCGGCCTAACGCCGTGGGTCTCGGATCCCACGACTACGGCCGTTGGACCGGAGAAGTCGATTCTGGCCAGTGACGTGCCGTCCCCGGCCGCCAGTGCGAGAAGGCGGCAGCCATGGCCGGCAACAATCCCGAGGAGCTGGTCCGTCCCGATCCTGCTCAAGTGAGGCAGTCGGAACATGGAACCCGCTGCCGCCCTCAGGCACTTGGGGTTGGTGGGAGCCGCAGAGCCAGACAGGAAGATGATGCCCGAGGCTCCGAAGGCCTCCGCCGATCGCGCGATCGTGCCGGCGTTCCCGGGGTCCTGGACAGCATCCAGGACGATCGTAAGCCCTTGCAGCACTTCCCCTGGGCTCCACGACGGCAAGCGGACCAAGCTCAGCACTCCCTGCGAGCGGGCTGTCGTGGCAATGTCCCCGAACAGGCCCTCCGCCACCGGGTGGACAGGGATGCCGCGGTGCGGCGGAATGGTGGCCTCGGCCCGCTGGAGAGCGCTCTCGGCGGCGAACACGCGCTGCACTTCGGAGCTCGATCTCAGGGCCTCCTGCAACAGATGCGGGGATTCCGCGAGCGCCCAGCCGTCGGGGACGGTCGTGCCTCGAGTCGCGGCCAGCCGCAGCTGCCTGATCCACCTGTTCGTGCGGCTTGTGATCGTTGTCTGTCTGTACGGCACCAGCGTCCGGCCCTTGCCCCGTCTCCCAGCGTATTATGGTCACCGATGCCCGGCTTGCGGACGCTCGCCGTGCGCCCAGCCCAGCCGGGCGCGGATGCAGTGCGCGACGCCGTGCGCCAAGTGAGGCACGGGCGGATCGTCGCGGCACCGACCGACACACTCTACGGACTGCTGGCGGACGGGATGAGCAATTCGGCGGTGGCGAGGGTCTTCCGCGCCAAGCGGAGGCCGCGCGAACGCCCGGTCCCGCTGCTCTTGGAGTCTACGGCTGCGGTGCGCCGGGTCGCTGCGGAGCTACCGCGCGCGTTCCATTGCCTGGCCGGCGCCTTCTGGCCAGGAGCGGTGACCATTGTTGTCCCGGCCGGGCCAAGCCTTCCCGAGCTCGTAACCGGCGGGCGAGGATCCGTCGCAGTGCGGGTGCCGCGCTCGGCTCTAATCCGCGCGATCGCCCGGCAGGCCCGCTGTCCATTGACTGGAACGAGCGCCAACCTGTCCGGCCGGAAGCCGCCGCGATCCGCCGCCGGTGTGGCTGCCCAGATCGGGCCGGGCCTCGCGCTCCTGCTAGATGGCGGTCCGGTCCGCCGTGCCGTTCCCTCTACGATCGTTGGCCTGACGGGTAAGCGGCCGGCTGTCCTGCGGGACGGGGTGGTGGGGCGTGCGCGGATCGACGCGGTGCTGCGCCGTGCCCTGGGTAGCGGGCTGGCGTGAGCGCAAGGCGCCGGACGGCAGTCCCATAAAGATGGCGTCGCGCCGGGCCGCAACCTTCTCGAGTCATGCCGCGCCTATATGCCCTAGGTCACAGGAGGGATCGCGAGATGATTTCAAGAAGAACCTTTGCCATCGGCATGCCGCTAGGGGCGGTCATTGCGAATAGGCTGCGCGCCGAGGGACCCGACGGCAAATGGGTCGGCGAGGCGCCGGGCCCGCAGGGACCGATGGCATTCGAGCTGGAGCTCAAGGCTGATGGCGACACTCTCACGGGCACTGTCTCGGCTGGTCCGGCGGGTGCGGTAGAGATTCAGGAGGGCAAGGTCTCCGGCGACGAGGTGTCCTTTGTCCAGCTGATGAGGCGCGGGGACTTCGAGATGCGCTTTGAGTACGCCGGCAAGATTTCCGGCGACGAGATGGAACTGACCCGCAGGGCCCAGCGGCCGGCTGGCATGGGCCGCGGTCCCGGTGGCGGACCCGGCGGAGGGCGGCCCCAGGGTGGCCAAGGGGGAGGACCCGGCGGCGGTAGGCCGGGAGGTCAGGGAGGCGGACGCCCCGGTGGCGGAGCCGGAGGGGGTCGGCCTCAGGGCGGCCCGGGCGGCGGCCGCGGAGGTGCGGGACGCGCGCAGACGATCACGCTCAAGCGCGTTTCGTAGCGCACGCAGGCCCCACTCCCGGCTGCTTGGGGAGCAGTTCCCGCCGCACGTTCGCGCTACCATGGCTCAGGCATGGACTGGGCAACCGCTGCCGCGTACGTGGTGATCGTCCTGCTGGTCTTGGTCAATGCTTGGGTCGTCTCGCGCCGGGCGGTTGACGTGCGCTCGAACGACGAGCGCCTTCCCTGATGGCGTGGGTCGGCGAGCACTGGCCGGTGCTGCTGGCCCTGATCCTTTACCTGGCCCTGTGCCTAGGGATCGGCGCCTACTTTCGGCTTCGGGCTGAGCGTGGCGTAGCGGACTTCTACGTAGCCGGCCGAAGCGTTCCGGGCTGGGTCGTCTCGCTGGCGTTCTTCTCCACTTTCGCCAGCACGAACACGTATATCGGGCAGGCTGGCCAAGCCTTTGCGTCGGGCCTCAGCTGGGCGTGGGTGGGCGTCCTCTGGACTGCCTTTTGCATGGTCTCGTGGCTCCTGCTCGGGCCTCGGTTGCGCAATCAGACCGCCGGTCTGGGTTCGGTCACCGTTCCGGACTACTTCGACTATCGCTACCAGGGCGCTCTCGCTAGGCCGACCCGGGTGTTGTCGGCCCTCACGATCCTCTTCGCGACGCTCTGGTACATGGCGGGCATCGCAAAGGGATGTGCGCACCTGCTGGAGACGGTGCTGTCCGTTCCGTATGCCTGGGGAGTCGGCACGATCTTGGGCTTCACCTGCCTATACACGGCGCTGGGCGGCATGTACAGCGTGCTGTGGACCGACGCCGTCCAAGGCGTGATGATGCTTGCCGTCGCCGTGATCATGGCAGTTATTCCGTTCGTCTACGCCGGAGGTGTCGGGCCCCTCTTCGAGCGCATCTCCGAGACGGCCCACGTCGCGGCGGACGGCACGCCCATAGGGGATGGGTTGGTGACGTTCGGAACGCTCGTTTCCGTCACCTACATCGTGGGCATCGGTCTGTCCGTCGGCATGAAGCAGATCTCCGAGCCCCGCTGCCTTGTGCGCTTCTATTCGATCGGGGACTCGGCCGGCATGCGCTTCGCGATGGCGTGGACGCCGGTCTTTCTGGGAATTTCCCTGATCTGCGTCATGGGCTTGGGAGCGCTCGTGCACGGAATGGCCGACGAGCAGGAGGCGGCGTACCTGATCCGCAATACGGACGAAGTGGTGGGCTTCATGCTCGCAAAGTTTGGCAACCCGGCGGTCACGGCGGCCTGCATTACGGGCCTGTTCGCTGCCGGGATGTCCTCGCTGGCGTCGGTCATGCTGATCGTTGGGACGGCTGCCGTGGGGGACATCGCCAGCCTGTGGCGCCCGCTCGGCCCGCTTGCGACGGTGCGGCTGACCCGTGCGGCTATCGTCGCGTACACGGCCGGAGTCGGAGCACTGACACTATTTCCTCCCGCGGGGGTGGTTGAGCTGACAAGCTTCTCGGGGGCTGTCTTCGCCGCAAGCTTCTTCCCGGCCGTCTTCGGCGGCCTGTACCTGAGGTGGGGCACAGGGCACGGAGCATTCTGCTCCATGGTCGCGGGGATGGCCGCGACTCTCGGCTGGCGGTTTGGAGTGCGCTTCCGAGTGGCGGGCATGGGCGATGTCCACGAGATCATCCCGGCGTTCTGCGTCTCGCTGGCGGTCTACCTCGTGGTTAGCCGCCTGACGGCCTCGAAGGCGCCGTCGCAAGATCACGTGAACCGGCTGTTCGGTACGTAGTCACCGCATCGCCGGGCGGTCCGCACCCTCGCCTATACTTGGGCATATTCCGCTAATGGGCCGTCCATTCGTCCACCTGCACTGCCACACGGACTACTCCCTGCTGGACGGCGCCTGCCACATCCCGCGCCTGATGCGCGTCGCGGCCGACCAAGAGTGGCCCGCGCTGGCGATCACTGACCACGGAAACCTCTTCGGCGCGGTCAGTTTCTACTCGGCCGCCAAGAAGGCCGGGATCAAGCCGATCATCGGCTGCGAGCTGTACACCGTCGCAGGAGACCACCGCAGCCGGGACTCCAGCATGCGGTATCACCACCTCGTGCTCCTCTGCAAGAACCGCAAGGGCTACCAAAACTTGATGGAGCTCGTCTCCACCGCATACCTGGATGGGTTCTACTACAAGCCTCGGGTTAGCAAGGACAAGCTGTCCCAGCACACCGAGGGGCTGATCTGCCTCTCCGCCTGCCTGCGGGGCGATCTGCAGGAGGCACTGCTGAACGAAGGGTATGCGGCGGGGCGCAAGGTTGCCTATGACTACCAGGACATGTTCGGCAAGGAGAACTTTTTTCTGGAAATCCAGGACCATGGTTTGGATCTGGACACGCGGCTGATCCCGCTGCAGACTAGGCTCGCCTCTGAGAGCGGGATTCCGCTCGTGGCTACCAACGATGCCCACTACCTGACCAAGGACGACGCGCATGCGCACGATGCCCTCCTGTGCGTGCAGACCGGCAAGACGCTGAACGATTCCAAGCGCATGCGTTTCGGCACTGAAGAGTTCTACCTGAAGACGCGGGCCGAGATGGCGCAGCTCTTTGGCGGCGATGAGGCCCCTTTGGACCGGACCTGGGAGATCGCACAGATGTGCGACTTGAGGCTGGAGCCGGTCGAGGATCCCTTTCCCACGTTCGACGTTCCCAAGGGCAAGACCACCGACACGTACTTCGAGTCCGTGGCGCGCCAAGGCTTTGAGGCACGTCTGGCCCGGCTCGAGGCCATGGCCGAGAGGGGCTCCTTGAGAAGGCCCTTGGCGGAGTACGAGGAGAGGCTAGACCACGAGATCCGAGTAATCCAGCGGATGAACTACTCAGGCTACTTCCTGATCGTGTGGGACTTCATCCGCTTCGCTCGCTCAAAGCACATCCCTGTCGGCCCCGGGCGGGGCTCGGCCGCTGGCTCGCTGGTTTCCTACGCCATGGGGATTACGGACATCGATCCGCTCCAGTACGGCCTCCTGTTCGAGCGCTTCCTGAACATCGAGCGGCAGTCGATGCCGGACGTGGACATCGACTTCTGCATGAACCGTCGCGGCGAGGTGATCCAGTACGTCACCGAGAAGTACGGCCGCGAGCAGGTGTCGCAGATCATCACCTTCAACACGATGGCCACAAAGGCCGCCATCAAGGACGTCGGCAGGGTGATGGACATGAGCTTCGGAAAGGTCGACCGTCTCACGAAGATGGTGCCGAACGTCCTCAAGATCACCCTCGATCAGGCCGTGAAGGGCGAACCGAGGCTCCGAGAGGCAATGGACTCGGACCCGAAGGTCGAGCGGCTGATCCAGACCGCGCGTCGGCTGGAGGGCATCGCGCGAAACCCGTCTGTGCACGCCGCTGGAGTGGTGATCGCGCCGCGACAGCTGCGCAGCTTGGTGCCGATCTACAAGACAGCGAAGGACGAGATCGTCACCCAGTACGACATGAAGAGCCTCGAGAAGATCGGGCTCCTGAAGATGGACTTCTTGGGGCTGACCACCCTAACGATCATCGAAGACACATTCGGCTGGGTCGAGAAGCGCACGGGGATGCGCTTGGACGCGGACAAGCTGCCACTCGACGACGGAAAGACATACGGGCTGTTCTCGAAGGGGCTCACGAGCGGCATCTTCCAGTTCGAGTCCAAGGGGATGCGGGACATCTGCAGGCGATACAGGCCGCAGAGACTGGAGGATCTCTGCGCCCTTAACGCGCTCTACCGCCCAGGGCCGATTCAAGGCGGCATGATACCGGACTTCATCGACCGCAAGCACGGGCGCAAGCCGGTCGAGTACATCCTGCCGCAGGTCGAGCCCATCCTTGCCGAGACCTACGGCGTGATCGTGTACCAAGAACAGGTAATGCAGATCGCCAACGTGATCGCCGGCTACTCCCTCGGAGAAGCGGACCTGCTGCGGCGGGCGATGGGCAAGAAGAAGCCCGAAGAGATGGCAGTACAGCGGGACCGCTTTCTGGCCGGAGCCCGCGAACGGGGCTTCGACGAGG
>JAJDWM010000190.1 GCA_022825595.1 Bryobacterales bacterium
GGCTGCGGCTGCGGTCGCGCCTGAAGGGGTTGGCAGGCTCCAGGAAGGCGGTCGTCATTCGTTTCGGGTACCTGTCAGGGCCGTCGCCGATCAACTCGAAAGAACCCATATCCGGTCCTAGAGCCCCGACGAATCGGAGCAGGAACCTCGCCCGCGCCGGGGTGTCACTCCCGCGCAGGCATACCCCGTGCGGGGATGGGTGCCCGCAATCCTACAGCGGTGGTTGTAACCGATACATAACTATCGGCCAGCTGCATATGACTTCTTGTAACTATCTGTCGCGTGCGCGCCGGTGCTGTCCCGTCTCGTCGGGAAACCGCCCGCGGACGAGCGTCTCGGGCAGTGGGGAAGGTGGAGGAGCGCTCAGGGGGTAGGGCGAGGCCCCTCGCCCTGGGTCTCGCCCCGTGGCATGCGGAAGCCAACGCGGGGCTCGGTGAAGATGTAGGTGGGGTTGGCGCCGTCCTCGCCCAGCTTGCGTCGGAGCTTGCTGACGATGGTGCGCATGGGGCGCACGTCGCCGTCGCTCTTCTCGCCCCAGACCCGTTCCAGCAGCTGCTGATGGGTCAACACCCGCCCGCCGTTGGCCGAGAGCTCGGCGAGCAGCCCGTACTCCGTCGCGGTCAGGTGCAGCGGCCGGCCGGCAAGGGTCACGCGGCGTGCGGCATGGTCGATGGTGAGGTCGCCCAGTACGTACGGTTCCGAGGGCTCCCCGGCAGCCCTCCGCAGGGCCGCCCGGATCCTCGCCGCCAGCTCCGTGGCCGAGAAGGGCTTGACGACGTAGTCGGCGGCCCCCATGTCGAAGGCCCTGGCGATGAGCTCCTCGCGCCCGTAGGCGGAGAGGAAGATGACCGGCACGTCGGTCACCTCGAGGATCTCCTGCATCAAGTCGATACCGTCCATGCCCGGGAGCATCAGGTCCAGCAGCACGAGTGCGGGTTTTTCGTCCGCCACCAGCTGGAGCACGTCCTCCGGCTCCCCGGTCAGGATCGGGTCGTACCCCGACCTGGCGAGGGTGTCGCGGACGAAGCGCAGGTCGTTGGGGTCGTCGTCCACGGCCAGCACGCGCGGTCGCCGGGCTTCACCCTGCTGCTCCCGCCGCGTCGATAGTGCGGGGAGGCTGCCGGGCGCGCCGGCCCCCGCACCCTCGATCGAGGGCAGGGTGAAGGTGAAGCGCGCGCCCGTCCCCGGCCCGTCGCTCTCAGCCCAGATGCGGCCGCCGTGCGCCTCCACGATCCCCTTGCAGATGGCGAGGCCGAGGCCCGTGTCTTCTTCGCGCTGCCCGGACTGCCCCGTGGAGAACTTGCGGAAGAGGTGGGGCAGGCTCTCGGGAGGGATGCCGCGCCCCTCGTCGGTCACCGAGACCGCCACGTGCACGCCATCGCGAACGGCGCTCACCCTGATGACGGACGAGTGGGGGGAGTTGCGCGCGGCGTTGGACAGGAGGTTGCCCAGCACCTGGACGATGCGCCGCCGGTCCGCCATCACCAGGGGCAGGTCCGGCTCGATGTCGATGGCGAGGGTGTTCTTGCCCCCTCCGTTGGTGAAGCCGCTCCTCGCCCGGTCCAGCAGGACGGCCACCTCGGCGGGTTCGATACCGACCGCCAGCGCGCCCGCCTCGATGCGGGCAACGTCCAGCAGGTCGGCGACGAGGGCGTTCATGTGGTCGGCCTGGTCCTCGATGATGCGGACGAATTGACGGACCACGGCGGGGTCGAGCTCCGTGCCCGCGTCCAGGATCGTGCTGGCGGACCCCTTGATCGAGGTCAGGGGAGTCCTCAATTCGTGGCTCACCATCGCCAGGAACTCGGCCCGCAGCCGTTCCTGCTCCTCCACGTCGGCCATGTCCTGCAAGGTGATCACCATGGACTCGAGGACGCCCTCCTCGGAGAGGATGGGGGTGGCGTTGAGCAGGGCCGTCACGCTGCGTCCGTCGGCGACCGAGAGGACGATCTCCTCGGCGCGCACGGTTTCCGCGGCCCCGAGCAGTTCTTCCATGGGGAGATCCCCCAGGTCGATCTCCTCCCCGCCGCCCCGACTGAGGATCAACTCTCCCAACAGCTGCTCCGGCGACTGGCCGGGATTGCGCAGGCTGTCCACGAGTCTGCGCGCCTCCCGGTTGAAGGACATGGGCGCTCCCGTGGGGGCGTCGAAGACCACCACACCCACGGGGGAGGTATCGATGAGGGTCTCCAGATCGGCCCTGGCCCGCCGCTCCTCCCGGTGCCTGCGGGCGTTGGCGATGGCCATCGCCGCCTGGGAGGCGAACAGGGCAAGCGTCTCCTCGTCCTCCCGCGAGAACTCGCGGGCGCCGGCCTCGTGGCCCAGGTAGATGGTGCCGACGCCAACCCCCTGGTGGCGGATCGGGGCGACCAGCAGGGAGCTGACCGGCACCGAGGGCAGGAAGCCGGGCATCCCCAGCGCGCTCAGGTGGCTCTCGATGTCCGGCACCCGGAGGGGCTCCTCGAGCCCGCTGAGGTACTCGAAGAACCCCAGTCCCTCCGGCATCTCCCACAGCCCCTGGTGCTCCTCGCCGGTGAGACCGGAGACGATGAAGTCCGATAACTGTCCGGCTGCGTCCAGCACCGTGATCGCGCCGTAGCGTGAGGCCGTCAGCGTGCGGGCGCTGTCCACCACCTCCTGCAGCACCGTATCGAAGTCCAGGCTGTCGTTGATGCGGAGCCCAACCTCGCTCAGGCGGGCAAGCCGCTCACGCAGCTCCGAAATCTCCCGGTCTCGCTCGTCCAGTCCGCTCAACTCGTCGCCTCCAGGACTCGGAATCAACGGAGCACTCGTGCGCTCATTGTGGCATGCCCCGATTGGCCGGTCGTTACAAATCATCATAGAATATCGCCGATAAGTCACGCTTCGGTAATGTTCCCGCTGGCATAATCCCCGGAGTGCTCCCGCATGGAGGTGTCTGGCATGGACCGTATACTTAGCCCGCTCAAGTGCAGCTTCCAAACCGCTCTCACCTCCCCCGCCTGAGCGACGCTCCCATCTCCACACGTGGCGCACGACACACTCGGGGGGCTGCGCCGTTCCTGTTCCGGCGGACGCCCCTCGCGAACGGCGCAGGAGCAGCGTTCCTGCGCCGGGGTGGGTGCGAAGAGACCCGGTCGTGCAGGGGCCGGGCCCACCGGCGCCGCGGGTCTGCGACAAAGGCGAACGCCCCATCCTGCCTGCAACGGCGGAGGAAGTAACTGTCGGCTGTGAGGGATCGGCAACACTACGACGTAGCCGTCGTCGGCGCCGGCGCGGTCGGCAGCGTATGCGCGCTGGCCCATGCCCAGCAGGGCGCGCGGGTGGCGCTGTTCGAAGCAACCCCGGAGCGGCCCAGCAGGCTGGCGGGAGAGTGGCTGCATCCACCCAGCCTGAGGATGCTGCGGCAGGTCGGGGTCGGGTTCGATGTCCCGGCGCAAGCCGCGATGACCCATGGATTCATGGTGTTCCCGGAGGATGGCTCGGAGCCGATAACGCTTCCCTACCCGGATGGGACAAGCGGGATTGCCTGCGAGCATGAGTCCCTGGTCTTGCGGGTGCGCGAGGCAGCGCTGGACGAGCCCAACATCGACTTCGTACCGGCGCGCGTGCACGAGGTCCATGACGGTCGGGTCACCTTCGCACGGAACGGGGCCGAGGCATCCGCGACCGCCGATCGCATAGTGGGAGCCGATGGACGGCGGTCGGTCGTGCGGCGGTCGCTGGGACTGACGACGAAGCCGCTCGCCTGTTCGCGCATGCTTGGGTTCGTGCTGGAGGGGGTGCCGCTGCCCCTGGAGGGCTACGGGAGTATCACCTGTGGCGGACCCGGCCCCGTGTTCATCTACCGGCTCAACAAGGACAGCATCCGCATCAATGTCGATATCCCGTTGCGGTTCCCGCCGCGCAACACGGCCGACCTGCTGTTGAGCGCCTATGCCCCGCTGCTTCCGGAAGCGTTCAGGCCACAGTTCCGGGAACTGGTGCAGGAGCGGCGCTTCCACTCGACCGCGAACACGCTGAGCCCGCGCATCTCCTACGGGACACCGGGCCGCGTGCTGATCGGCGATGCGGCCGGGCACTACCACCCCATGACGGCGGCGGGATTCACCCTGGGCTTCGGCGATGCCCTGGCGGTGGCCGGGAGCCGGAACTTCCGGGACTTCACCAGGAGGCGCTTCAAGGAAATCCGGGCGCCCGAAATGCTGGCCCTGGCCTTCTACGAGGTCATGGTCGATCAGCGCGCCGAGGCCGCCAGGCTGAGACACTCCGTCTACCGGATGTGGCGGCGGAACGGCGGGAAGGCCGCGCAGAGCATGCGCTTGCTCAGCCTGGAGGATACCTCGGAGTTCAGCCTGGGCTTCGTGGGGGCCACGACGGTGGCCCAGGCCGTCGCGGCGACGATTCCCCGATCCCTGCGCCCCGCCGAGTGGGCTCGGGCGGGCCGCATCGTCGCCTCGCTCGCGGCTCGCATCGGGTGGTTCGTGCTGGGCGTCTGGCAACTGCGCCGGGCGAGACCGCACGGGGAAGCGAAGAAGAAGAGATTCCTCGACTTCGTGGCGCGCGCGCTTCCAGCCTCCATGCGGTCGAACAGCGCTGCGGAAGGCCGGGCGGCCGGGAACACGTCGTGAGCCCCGATGCCGGCTCGGCCTTGCGGATGGCAACCGAGCGCCTGCTGCACCTGCAGGGTGAGGACGGCGGCTTCGAGGGCGAGGTCGTCTGGTGCCCCATGCTCTCCGCCCAGTACGTGCTGCTGCACCACGTTCTCGGACGGCCGCTTGAGCCCGACCGCCGTCGCGGCGTGCTGCGCTACTTCGAACGGAGCCGCCTGAGCGGGGGCCTGTGGAGTCTCCACGAGCACGAACCGCCCAACCTGTTCGTCACCACCCTGGTCTACGTCGCGGCCAGGCTGCTCGGCGTCGAGCGAGGGGATCCGCTGATCGAACCGGCGCGACGATTCCTACAGGACGAGGGAGTCCTGGGGATACCCACCTGGGGCAAGTTCTGGCTGGCGCTGCTCAACCTCTACGACTGGCGGGGCCTCAACGCCATCCTTCCGGAGGTGTGGGGCCTGCCGCGCTGGGTGCCCCTGCATCCCTCGAACTGGTACTGCCATACGCGGCTCATCTACATGGGGATGGCGGTCATCTACGCGCAGCGGTTCCAGGCGCCCGTGACCCCCGTGATCGCCGCCATCCGGGAAGAGCTGTTCCCCGATGGATTCGCCACCGCCGACTTTGCCGCCAGCCGCAATCGCCTGCGAGAGGCGGACCTGTACGCCAGACCCAGCGTCTGGCTCAAGGCCGGATTTGGACTCGCGCGGCTCCTCGACCGCTTTCACAGCAAGCGCCTGCGCGGCCGCTGCCTGGACGCGATGATCGGCGGCATCAAGTGGGAGCTCCGGACCACGGCCTACACCTGCATCTCGCCGGTCAGCGGCATGCTGAACATCCTCGCCCTGTGGCTGCGCGACCCCGAGGACGTCGACGGCCGCCGCGCCCTCGAGGAGCTCGACCAGTGGATCTGGGAAGACGCCGAGGGAGGGCTGCGCGTCTCGGGGGCGAGAAGCGCCTCCTGGGATACGGCCTTCGCCTTGCAGGCGCTTTCGACGACATCCGGGCTCGAGGGAGTGCCGCACGCGCTGCAACGGGGAGCGACCTACCTGCGCGGCCAGCAGATCAGGGTCAGCTTCGAGGGCTATCGCGAGGCGTACCGGAACGACCCTCAAGGCGGCTGGTGCTTCGCCGCGGGCTGGCACGGCTGGCCCGTCACGGACTGCACGGCGGAAGCGGTCCTCGCGCTCCTCGCCGCCGATGGCGACGCGGCGGACGTGACGGCACTGGGCGAGGCGGTTCGGTTCATGCTGCGGGGACAGAATCGGGATGGCGGCTTCGGCACCTACGAACCGCAGCGCTCCCTGGTTGGCCTCGAATGGCTCAACCCCGCCGAGATGTTCGGTGACTCAATGACCGAGCACTCCTGCGTGGAGTGCACCGCCTCCTGCCTCGCCGCCCTGGCGGCTTGCCGGGAGCGGTTCCCCGAGCTCATCGGGAGGGTGGAGACGCGGGCTATCTCGCGCGCCGCCGAGTGGCTGCGCGGCGCCCAGGAGCGCGACGGATCCTGGCGTGGCGTGTGGGGAGTCCAGTTCGTCTACGGCACGTTCTTCGGAATCAGGGGCCTTCTTGCCGCGGGCACCGGGCCGGACGACCCGGCCTTGCGATCGGCCTGCCGCTGGCTGCTGGACCGTCAGCGGGAGGACGGCGGTTGGGGTGAGCACCACCGGGGTTGCCGTACCGGGGAATACGTCGCGCACGATACGAGCCAGGTCATCCAGAGCGCGTGGGCGTTGATCGCCCTCCTGGAGGCCGGCGAAACGGACCGAACCGCGATTGCGCGCGGCGCCCGGTTCCTGATCGACACGCAGCGGGAGGATGGAACGTGGCCACGGCAAGACATGGTCGGGATCTTCTTTCGCACGGCGCTCCTGGACTACGTGCTGTATCGGCAGTACTTCCCCCTGCATGCCCTCGGCCTCTACGAGCGAGAGCGCGCCGCCACCGAGGCCTGACGCCCCTCACTCGGCGCGGGTGCCGACCGAGGCGTGCCTGCTCAGCGGAGCACGCTCAGGCGCCACGCGGTCGCGCCAGCGACGGGGACTCGGAGCGTACGACCTGCTCCCGGGCGGCTTCAGGCCGGGATTTCGTGCCGCTTTTCCTTGATGAGGAACTTGACCTTCTGGCTGAGCGACTGCGTCGGAAAGGGGCTGGTACGCAGCTCGGCGTCGGGCGGCGACAGCTCGAACGTGAAGTGGTGCGCCAGCAAGAGCACGTTGAGGGCGACCTGCTTCTCGGCCCACTGGCTGCCCATGCACCTGTGCGTGCCCAGGCCGAAAGGCGCAAAGCCCGGCGTGAGGTGCTCGTTGCGCGGCGGCAGGTAGCGGTCGATGTCGAACGCGAAGGGGTCGGGAAACACTTCCTCCATGTAGTGGGGAGCGGTCTGGGCGATGATGACGGGCGCGCGCAGGGGCAGCTCATAGCCCTCGACGACGCACGGGTTCATCACGGTGCGCATCGAGAGGTTGACGTTGGGCGTCAGCCGGAGGGCCTCCAGCAGCACGCGATGCGTGACGTCGAGGTTCGCCGGGGTCAGGTCGTCGCCGGTGGGATCACCCTCGGCGAACAGCGCGTCGGCTTCGGCCTGCACGCGCCTGTAGATATCGGGATTCAACGCCAGGTGGTAGAAGACAAAGCTGGTCAGATCGCCGAGGTACTGGCCCGTCAGCGTCAACGCGTTGAGCGGGAAGGCGAGGTCGGTCTCGGGGAGGAACTGCTCGTCGTTGGCGTGGACGGAGAGGTAGCCGTCGATGACGTCCGGGGGCTGGCCGGCGCGCTGGGCCGGGGTGTGGCTGGTCTTGATCCGCTCGGCCAGTCCGGCGACGACCTTCGCACGGCGCCTCATGCCCGGCGTCTTCAGCAGGAACTCGGGAACGATCCCGGTGAGGTACGTGAAGAGCAGGCGCCTGTTGAACAGGAAGATGTCCTCGAACTCGTCCTGGGTGTCGAGGCTTATCAGGAGCGGGGACATCTGCGCATTGAGGTACCGCCGGAACAGGGGCTCGGCGGTCGCGACGGCGCCGACCTCCCACGACGATGCCTGCTTCCGCGCGATGCGAAAGACCTCCTCGATGCGGCGGGTGAAGGTCTCCGGTGCGTGTGAGGGCTGCAGCGCCTTGCGAAAGCGGAAGTGATCGGCGCCGTCCATGCTGTGGATGGTCCGGGAGCTGCCATGGGCCGCCTCGGTGGTGGCCAGGTACTCCTTGGAGCGCAGGAACAAGCGGCCATGCTTCTGGACCCAGCGGTTGACTTCCGTGCCTGCGAGGAAGATGTACGGCTGCCTTGCGAACGGAGGGCGCAGGGCGAACACCGGGCCGTACTCCCTGGCGAGGTCGGCCAGCAGCGCGGCGACGTTGCCGGATCGCAGGTGGGGATTGAACAGCAGCTTGCGCAGTGAAAGGCGCGGTATCTCCTTGGTGAGGGCCGAGTGCACCTGAGGCGTGGCGATTTTCGTGCTCACCGCATCGGCGATGGACCGGCCGATGATGTCGACCCGGCAGATGATGTCGACGCGCTTCTCCGCCTCCTCGTCGAAGGGCATGAGAAAGTGCAGCACGTTGCAGGCGTTCAGGAGGGCGATGGTGATGATGTCCCGCGGGTCGGGAATCGCATCGGAGAGGATGATCGTCGGGATGCGCGTCTTCACGAAGTCGCCGGCTATCCCATCCTGGCGGTCGGACTGCCCTTGCCAGACGGAGCGCGAGAGGGTCCAGAAGTCGCCCTCGTGATGGCGCAGGATCTCCCGTTCAACGAGGTCGCCGAGCACCAGGTCGATAATCCCCTCCGCACGCGGAGCGAGCCTCTCGATCCAGTATTCCGTGGTGTGCTGTCCCGACTCGGCGGCGATTTCCTCCAGGATGGGATCGAGGATGGGAACGCCGGTCGGGGTGTCGTCGACCAGGAACAGGGATTCGAGGTCGGAGTCGACTCGGTACCGGAAGGCAAGCTCCGCCAGCACGGCGCCGATGAAGGTGCAATTGAGGGTCCAGCCGGGCACGTGGTGGAAATAGCCGCTCTCCTCGTTGAGGAGCATCAAGAGCAGCTCTTCGGGCAGGGAGAGCGCATGGTCGCTTGCCTCGGCCGGGTTCGTCATGTGAGGCAACTCCTTGGACGAGGTGAATTCGATGCCCGGTGGGGAGAGACGGCCAACTGCTCAACTTTAAGGGGCATGGCCGGACGACGCCCCCTCTTGCTCCTCGTGGCGCCGGTGGATCGCTTCGATGGCTTCGTCGAGATCGAGGAGGTCACGGGACCAGTCCTGCGCCGCCGAACGCAGCCGCATGTCCTGGTACGCGCCCCAGAGCGTCATGGCGGGGGGCACCAGCAGGACCGCGGCGATCAGCGAATAGCCGATCGCAATCACCGCCGTGATGCCGAACTGCTGCAGCGCAGGCACGGGCGAGAGGATCAACATGCCGATCCCCAGGCCCGTCGTCAGGGCAGAACCCAGAAGGGCGGAGCCGGTCGTCCGCAGGGTGTAGACGGCCGAGATCTCGGGATCGCGGATACGTGCGTACTCCTCCCGGTACCTGTGGATGATGTGGATCGTGTAATCCACGCCGATCCCGACCGATAGCGCGGTGATGGTGGCGGTGACGAGGGTGTAGGGAATTTCCAACAGGGCCATCGTTCCGATAATCCAGAACAGGACAAGAATGATCGGCCCGATCGCGATGAAGGCCAGCAGCGGCTGACGAAGGGTTATCCAGTAGAACACGAACAGGATGGCGAGCGCCGCGCCGACCGCCGTCATGATCGCCTGTGTCTGGCTGCTCGTCATTTCTTCCGTCAACGTCACCGACGTCACGGATTCCGACGTCACGGTGATGGCGTCGTCATCGCCAAACCAGATTCCCTCGACTTCCTCCTGCAGGACCTTCGTCGCCTCCGGGTCGTTGGTGAAGGTGGGAAACTGGAGCAGGATCGCATCGATGCCGTCGGGATCGTTCACGAGCAAGCGCGAGACGGCAGGCTCCCGCGCCTCGAGCTTGTCCAGGAACTCCTGCACCAACGCCGGATCGAACCGCACCCCCGCGGTGGCCTCCTCGAAGAGCGCGGCGAGCTCCGGGTCGTAGTTGTCGCCGGGCTCGCCGGAGTCATCCGTCCAGTCCTGCGCCAGCAGCTGGAAGGAGGCCAGAATCGGTCCCGCCGCTGCCTGCGGGCGCTGTCGTTCGTCCGCGAAGCCAGTCGTCAGCTGATCGAGGCTCACAAGGGTGCGGGTGTCCGTGGCCTCCGCATGCAGGAGCATGTTGGCTATTTCCGGTGAACCGCCGACCGCGGCATTGAGCGTTTCGAGGTCATTCGTGACACTCCCGCCCCTGGGGAGAATGTCCAGCACGCTGAACCTGGATTCGATGCGCGTGGAGGCAATCCCGAGTCCGATGGACACCAGGAGGACGAAGACGAGATAGATCGCGGGCTTGCGAGCGACACTTCGCCCCAGCAATTCCGCGAACCGCTCGACACCGGGCAACCCCCTGGAGACCGACCGGGGCGGAGGCAGCTTGCCGCGCGACTCGCGCCGCCGGTCGATGATGAGCCGGCCGGCCGGCAGGAGCGTCAGCATCACGATCATGCTCATCCCGACGCCCAGCCCGGCTACGACGCCGAAGTCGCCGATCGCAGGAATGGGAGAGAACAGCCCAACCACGAAGCTGGCGATCGTGGTAACGGCCGCCAGGGCGACGGGGACGGTGACCGTGCGCAGCCCCGTCTGGCAGGCGGTCAGCACCGGCGTCTGGTTGGCTCTCGCCTCGCGGTAGTGCAACGCCACCTGGATGGCGTAGTCGACCGTGAGACTGATGATGATGATGGGGATAATCACCGATATCCCGCTCGGTCGGCCCAGGAGGCCCAGCCCGTTCGGTCCCAACCACCCCTCCGAGCCGACAATCCAGACAATGGCCATCAGCAGGCCCGCCAATGAGAGCAGCAGGTCGGATGGCGACCGCAGCAAGAGGAATATCAGGGCCGCGATCAGCAAGAAGGCGGCGCCAATCAGCGGGGTGATGTCCTCCCGGTACGAGCGCTGGTACTCGTCCTCGATCACCGCCTTCGATACGCTGCTCACGCGCAGGGGGCCTTCAGCCCCGGCCGCAAGGTCGTAGACCTTGCGTTCCACGTCCTGGACGCGCCCGTCACCGGTGTCCTGGAGGCGGATAGTGGCGATCGCCACCGACGTGCCGTCGGTGGCGATTCCGGTCAGCGCGGTGAGAGCGCGCTGGATGTCCGGGACGCCGCGTACGGCGTCTATCTGTGCCTGCGGAAGCGACTCGAAGCTGTCCACCTGGAGCGCGGCGCCAATGTAGAGCGAGGGCGCCGCGACCGGATGGATTGGCGCCAGGAGCGGTGCAACTTCGGGGTCACTCGCAATCTCATCGACGACTCCGGCCATCTGCGAGAGCCCCTCGGGGGTCAGGGCCTCGCCACGGAAGAGCAGGGTGATCAAGCTGATCTCGCCGGACTCCCCGAAGAGCTCGTCGATCTCATCCAGGGCCCTGGCTACGGCGCTGTCGCGGGGAAAGTACCCGTCCGTCTCGTCGAGGTCGGCGCGCAGCGTCGCGCCTGCTCCCAGCACGATAGTGATGGCGATGAGCGCGCCCACCGTCACGTACGGGTGGGCCGTGACCAGCCTGCCCATGACGTTCAACATTGCGCCGCAATCGTACAACGGCGCGTGTAACCACCACGTGACAGATTGCCGGGCAATTTGTGACGCCCTGTAACTTCGTCAGCGTGCTCACCCGACGCTGGCGCGAGGACGCCGGAAGGCCCTCGGGTGCCCGCCCCTGTGCTCGCAGGCAACGCCCGCCGCGCCACCCGTCCCCACTCCTCAGGCGGAAGAGGAAGGGCCGTCCCGGGGTGACAACGACGAAGCCGGTCTTCGCCCAACGCACCAAGGTGCATGCGGCCACGCCCGTAGGAGCCGTCCCCGCGGATTGCATCCCGTCGCTTCGCGATCTCAAGGAGGTGGCCACGCGCACCCCGGCACTGCCTGCCGTCGGGCACGGTCGGGAGGTGGTAGGCCAAGCGGTACCGTAGAGCGAACCTTCGAATTAGCAGTAACGCTGTAGGTGTCCAACGCTGAGGGTGAGCACCAGGGGCGACCTAACGCGGCAGCGGTACCGATGCCGAGTTTCTATCCTCGTCCACTCGAGAGTGGACCGCAGTGAGCGGTCACTAGCTAAGATCTGCCTTGGGCGACTGTTCGAACACCGCAAGATGGGGCCGACTTGATTGAAGCCGGTACCGCTCTTGAGTTGAAGGTGGCCCTTGAGCCAGCGAGACGGAAGAACTTCCGATCGGGGAGCCTACAGTCACTCGCAGGAGGACAGCCCCTTCCTTGCCCTAGGGTCCACTGATCTCATGATTCCTGCCTTGTCGGCACTGGCCCACGACGCCCGGACCCAGAGCAGACTTCCGCTGGACACTTGAATCTGGGCGCGGCGGTTTCTAGTTGCAGCCGGGACCCGACCTGACCGTTGGTAAGCCTTGGAACTGCTGGTTCCGCCGTGGAGCGGTGAACGCGAACTCGGGCCCCTCAATGCCACCGGGAGTTGGCCGCCCCTGAGGGCGCTCCCAGTCTCGCCGCACCACCCTTCGTTCAACTCCCCGAATTCATGACGAGTGGAGCCTGCGTGCTTCGTTCCATGATGCAGCCGTTGCGGCAGGATCGTCCACGAGCGTCGCTCGTGACACGCAGACTCTCCAAGCGCGGAGACTCTCGGAGCGTCTTGGCCAAACCGGTCCGGAACACGTTATCCCGATCGTCGTTCGATGGAGTTGGCTCGACCATGTGGCATGCACTCACCCATCCATCAACACCGACCACGAGCTCGTTATCGAAAGCGTGACAAGCGTTGGGAAGGCCCAGTTGGGCCAGAGTCGCATCACCGAGACGGACGGTCGCTCTGGAGAGCTTGTCGGCTTCCTCAACAGCAGCAAGTACCTGGGTTGGGAGCTTGCCTGGTGAGTGAGTCTGTCGTCCTTGGGCCACCAAGCCTAAGACCCGCAACTCACGTACTCCCATTTCGCCGCACATAAGGGCCACTGGCCCAAGCTCGTCGAGGGCACCGGGGCGCGCCACGAACGTTGCACCCACCCAAGCATTCGCGTCGACAAGCCGCCTGACGGTGCTAAGGGAGGCTTGGAGGCTGCCCGGAACGCCTGTCACGCGGTCATGTGCGCGGTCGGTTGCACCATGCAGTGAGAATCTCCACTGGTGTGTGAGCGGGATTAACCGGGCGATCCGCTCGGCGGGCAGGTCCCCTGCCCCCTCGACTAGTCCCATGGTGAATAGGGTCACCCTTAGGCCCCACCTTCGCGCTTCCGCAGCAAGCCGCTCGATGGCCGGATAGATAAGGGGTTCGCCTCCAGTTAGGGTAAGTTCGGATCCTCCCTGGGTTGCGAAGTCACGCAGCAGCCGCTCGGCAGCGTCGGGGGCCATCATCTCAAGTCGTCCCGGACCAGCGTTGACGGAGCAAAAGCCGCAAGTGAGCGGACAGGCGCGGGTCGTGACGAGCCGGAGCACACTCAGCCGAGTCGGTCGCGATTGAGCAGTCGATAGCCGATTGGCTGGTGCGATAGCCATTAAGGTGCTTACTCCCCTACACTGAATTCTAACTTGATCGAGGCTGCGTGCCCAACACCCTGACGCAGTCGGGGAGTGATGTGCGACATCTGCGAGCTCTGCTGCGTCCTCGCGGCTCGTGGGCATCCTGCGCGGAGAGCGTTTAGGCGTGGCGGTGACGCAAGCGCTAGTTGACGAGGGGGTAAGAGAAGTTTGTCTCGAATAGCACGCTTTGTCGCCGCACTCGGCCAAGCACGACCTGACCCCTCATTCGCGCTGGTCAACCCGTATTCCGCTGCAAACGTCCCGGCGAAGAACCTCAAGCGGTTTCTGCAGATAGAAAGGACTGGGGGACCCGTGGTGCTCTTTGTCGGGGAGGCACCGGGACATCGGGGGGCAGTCCTGTCCGGTGTGCCCTTGGCGTCCCTCGCCACCCTCACTACGCCGTGGGACGATCCGTGGCGCGCATTCGGCCCCGGCGCTGGTTTCCTGAGGCCACTGGGCTCTGAGCCCACTACGGAAGCCACCGCCACCATCTTTTGGACAGTGCTGGCCGGATCCCTAGGAAACCTCCCACTCCCCCTAACATGGAACGCAGTCCCCTTCCATCCCGCTGCCACCTCGGGCCGTGGCAACCGGACGCCCACCAGCGCGCATCTTCGCGAAGGGCAGCCCTGGCTTGCCGACTTCGCCGAGCTATTCCGCCCCCAATGCGTCGTGGCAGTTGGCCGTCGAGCCGAATGCGCGTTGGACGGGGCTGGCATGGACTTCATTCCGGTCAGGCACCCTTCTCACGGCGGTCGCCGCTCATTCGCCGCAGGAGTACGCAGCATCGCGGCCGCACTCGACTAGCCGGCAAAGCCGGGTTGCCGATGTCACAGCACCGAGACCCCACTGGTGACTCCTCGTCAATGTGGTAAGATAATCCTACCACACGTCACATCCGGTCAAGGGGGAACCACGTGAACTACGACTCGGTTGAGCGAGCCGTGATTGCCGTCCTCGGGGCGATCCAGCGCGATGGGGGACATGGCGAACCAGTCATCGAGCCCTCGACGTGTCCGCTGGAGGACCTCCCAGGATTCGATACCAAGGTTGCACCTGTGGCAACGTCGGACCTGGCGAGATTGCTGGGCATCTCGATCCCTAACAACCAGAACATCTTTGTAGAGCCCACGGGGCGCCGTCGGCTCACCGTTAGTGAAATTGTGAGCCGCGTGCTCGACATCGCGAACGTGGCGGCATGATGGTGAGTCATCGAGACGAACCTATAGCGAACCGACCGCCGCTTGCGTCACGAATCCGCGAAGCGCGTAGGGCAGCCGGACTCTCGCAGAACCAAGTCGCGGGCCTACTCGGTCTGCAGCGTCCTTCTGTAACGGAGATGGAGTCCGGCAACCGCCGCGTGTCCAGCGAAGAGCTAGTTCAGCTAGCGGAGATCTTCGAGGTGTCGCCGGAGTGGCTCCTAGGGACGCACAGTGACCACGGCGATGAACACTGGGCAAGGGCCCAACTTGCCGCCCGTGAACTCACGAAGCTGAAACCCGCCGACCTAGATCGTCTCCTTCAACTGTTATCGACAATTCGCCGCGAGAATGAACCCTCATGACTCCAGGTGCTCGCCGACAACTGGCTCAGGCAGCGCTCGCCAAGTCTCTAGACGTACGTTCGTGCCACGACTTGAGGGTGGATACGCGGGTGCCGATTGACATCTACGAAGTATGTGCTGCGCTGGGGATTAGCATTCGTTCCGTCGGGATCAACATGGAGGGCATGTATGTCCGCAATCCCCCACAGATACTTGTCTCCGCTCTGCGTCCATACCCACGGCGCACGTTTACGTGTGCCCACGAACTTGGACACCACGTCTTCGGCCATGGCTCGACGATCGACGAGCTTGTAGAAGGAGCGGGCAGTAATCGGCGCCCGGACGCCAAGGAGATTCTGGTCCAGCTCTTCGCCGGACACTTGCTCCTTCCCGTCCTGGGAGTACGCAGCGCCTTCGCCTCCCGAGGCTGGGACGCCAAGTCCGCTAGTCCCGCGGAGCTTCTTACGATCGCCTGCAGCTTCGGGGTGAGTTACGAGGCCCTCGTGACACACCTAGCGTCGAGCCTAAACATGTTGCCGGAACGCCGCGCTCGCGAGCTTCGCCGCGTGCCGCTGCCCAAGGTGCGAGAGACTCTCACAGGCACTGCATCCAGTGCTCCGCTCTTGGTCGTTGACCAATACTGGTCGCTACCGACAGTGGACACTGAGGTTGGAACCGACATCCTGCTCCCAACGGGGTCACAGGTCAGGGGTGCAGCTCCAGTGCTCGAGCTGACCGGCCACGCTGGGCAATGCCCCGTGTTCCGTGCCTCAAAGCCTGGCTCACGCACTGTCGACTTTCTGATTCAGGGCCAGCCGAGCACGCTGCTGTTAAGGGTGGCTCGTTATCAGTACGTCGGCCTGAGCCGGTACAGGTTCCTAGAGGCTCAGGACGACTGGGATTGTGAAGAGGAGGACACGTGGCAATGAGGCGGGTGCCTTTGGTGATCAACGAGTCCAACTTGTCAATCGCCTGGGGACGCGCCCTCATCGAGGTGCTGGACCACCCGGGCACCGAATTGAGCCCGCTTGTCGTTGCCATAGACGCGACAGGCGCGCGAGGCGACGCCTTCGAACATGCATCCATCCGGGGTGAGCTCGATCGCCACCTAGAGAGTCGGGGCATGCTCGACACTGAAACCGTGGCTTGGACAATCTTCCCGACCAACCTCTGGAAACACGCAAGGTCTGACCGTTCCCGCTTCTTCGAGATGTACCGTGGGGCTTACCCACGCTACATGGCATTGAACCCGACACTGAACGGCCGAGGGCTGTATTTCGGACGGCTGGTCGACTTCGGGCGTGGCCCTTGCGCTGGCAACCAGCTTGAATGGATCATTGACAACTACAATCGGCGTTCCGGAGTTCGACGGTCGATGCTTCAGGCGTCTGTCTTCGACCCGGACCGTGACCACCTCGCACAAGCGCAACTGGGCTTCCCCTGCCTCCAGCACGTCCAGTTCGCCCCTTCGAACGGCCGACTCACAGTCAACGCGTTCTACGCAACACAGCAGCTCTTCGATAAGGCATACGGCAACTGGCTTGGCCTTTGTGAGCTGGGGTCATTCATGGCTTCGCAGATGAGTCTGCAGTTTGGCCAGTTGAACTGTTTCATAGGTGTCGAGAAATTGGAACGAGTTACGAAGTCTGAGCTCCAGGCACTGGCCGCTGTTGTTCGCCGTGTGATCTAGCCTGCCTGCTGTTGTTTTTCCGCGCCCCTTGTCGATAGGCCAATCGCCGTAGCCGCAGCGTATGCAGCCGTGTGGCTTATGGATATTAGCCACACCTCAATTTGGCGTTCCTTTGCGACTTCAAGGGCCCGTCCGCTAAGGGTGGCCTTCGGGGCGCCAACCGGATTCGTCGTTATCTCGACGTCCGTCCAGGCTACCCCTTGCGACTGGCCCACGCCCAGTGCCTTCAAGACTGCTTCTTTCGCGCCAAACCATCCAGCCAGTCGCTCGCCCTCCCGCGCGTTCGAAGGCAACATGGCCAGTTCTGTCTCCGTGAACATTCTGCCCAGTGCGGCCGTGTCACCCCTCTCTTTGAGGCGCGCAAAGTGATCTACCTCGACCAGATCGATTCCCAACCCGATTACTTCCATATCGATCTCCTCCAGCGCCATGATGCGCCATCGGCTAGCAGCGGACTAAGCTAGGACTCACACCAGCGTCAGGTCGGCGTCCCGAGCCTTCGCAAACCACGTCAGGCCGCCCAGAGACGCGGGGCTCAACCCGTAGGCGGAACACCCGGGCGTTCGCCGATGCTTGACCAGTTCTGCCCTATCCCACACTAGGGTGGCTCGTGCAGGGGCCGACATCAGCAGCGTTCCAGCAGGCTAGTCAAGCTCGCAGCACTGCAACTGGTGGCCGCGGCGCTGCGAGTGTTTGATACTGCCCGTAGGTGGACCGTGGCCCACCGCCTCCAGCCGAACGCCGCGGGCGAATCAACCTCGGGAGTGAACAGTGGGCGTTGGAGACGTTCCATGGCGCGCGCGACTCCGCCGGCGTAGACAGGAAATCAAGGCAGCTTTAGACCCATTCTTGCCTCCGCTGGCTTGGTACATCGTGCTGTTTGTCGTCGCCTGCGCGTCCTTCTTGCTAGGCTCGCAGTGTTCGGAGCCGCAGGAAACAAGTGAGGAGTCACCTCCGGCAGCCACTGCCACCTCGAGGGTGAGGCAGCCCACGCCTCACCTCGAGAGCCCCTACCGCCCAACGCAAAATCGGCACTCAGTCCTTCAGTCTGCCCACCGACATTGTTCGAGCCCCCCCGCTTACCAGCAGCTTCAAGAGACACATAGGTGCTTGCGGTGGATGAGTGCGAGGCCCGATCCCGCTGGCCCTTGACCAGTCTCAGCAATGGTCGCGCCTTTGCAGTCGATGTCTCCAGTCAAGCAGTTGGAG
>JAJDWM010000573.1 GCA_022825595.1 Bryobacterales bacterium
GAGGCGGTGGAAGGGGTGCGAATTGGCCAGAACTATGACGAACGAAGGGAAGCCGTTGCCCGTGTCGTGCGTCGGCGTCAGCATGCGAGCCTCCGGGTTCAAGAGGAGGAGGGAATCTGTTCCGCATTATCCGAGTAGAAGGCGGCTCGGCATCAAGTTGTTCCGCCGGGCTGTTCACCCTACCGCTGCAAGTGCTCCTCCCCTCTACTCACTACAGGCGCCCCGAGGCATCTTGTGTGCCGATAGCCCTTTCCAGGAATGACTTCCCCTCCGGCGGCTGAGGAGGGGGCGAAACCAGCGATTCAGCCAACTTTCGATATCTGGCCTGATGTGGGGCGTTCACGTACTCCCAGAGATTCTGAGGAAGCCATCCTTGTACCGTGTGACTGTGCGTCTCGGTAATCATGAACCACACACCCGGGAGACGATCGTGAAGTACGGCGCCGAGATCGCGGACACTTAGCTCCGACAACAGAATGGCCGCATAGGGAAACGGCGCCACCCATGTATCCACCGCTTGGGTGTCGTTGAGTACAAATTGCACCTGAGCGGGCGTGCAGGCTTGACTATATGCGAAGAGATATGAATTCATCGAGATTTCTCCTCTTCAGCAGCCGGTGAATTGGAGGATTCCTCGTCTTCGGTTCGAGTCTGATGCTGAGACGGATTCTCCGTTGGTTCCGCCAGAGAAAGGCGATCCGCCGGCATCGCATATGGTAGATCCTTGGCGGCGATCATGTGCATTCGAGCCATCCCGAACCTGTACTCCTCCGACTGAAGCCTATCGGGATCGTTCTTCGCGAACCTATTGAAGTGGTACAAGTAGAATCCCATGATTATCAGCGCCGCAACGACACAAACAGCGGCGATTAGCGGAATGCCCCACACTACGGCTATTGTACGAAACAACCAACCAGCGCCAAGAAATACCGGGATCAGAACAAGCAACGGGACCATTGGTCCCATTGCCGTCCCTCTCTTAATGAGCATACCGCCGACGTCTTGAAGGCTGCTCCACATATCTCGTAGGGGCATTCTTTCCATACCGTCATCGCCCACGGCCCAGCTTCCCCGCAAGGTCGACGAAGTCCTGGGCGATAAAATCGAAGTCGTGCTCGGCTACAAAGTCACGGTCTTGGTGCGGTCCGTACTCGGCGGGCCGAGCGACGAACGCAGTACGCATCCCGTGTGAGGCCGCATGCACGAGATCGTTATTGTGGGCCGCGACCATGACCACGCGCTCCGGTTCCAGGTCGAGGTACGCGCACGTTCCGAGGTAGGCTGCTGGCAGCGGTTTGTACGCCCGGCAGGGCTCCGCGCCGAGAATTGCGTCCCACGGCAGGCCCGCTCGTTTCGCCATGTTCACCATCATAGCGACATTGCCGTTCGAGCAGGTGCCGATGATGAACTGCCGGCGCAACGCGGCCAGTCCCTCCACCACGTCGGGCCAGGGATCGAGTCGGTGCCAAGCACGGTTGAAGTCGTCGATTCCGGCCTCGTCGAGTCCCTCGATTCCGAATTCTTCGATGAGCGCGCACAGGCTCTCGCGGTGTAGGTCGTCGAGCCGCACCCACTCCCGTTCGCCGCTTCGCACCCGCTCCATCGCCGGCTGGTACATCTCGCGCCAAGCGTCCGCGAACGCCTCCCAGTCGGCCTTGAGCCCGAGGCGCTCGCCGAGCGCGCGGCCTTCCCGAATGATGCTCGTTCGCCAGTCCACGACGGTCCCGAACACGTCGAAGACGAGGGCTTCGATTGAGTTCCCTACAGACACTCTAGTTTTTCACCAAGACGCTCTCACGCGATCAGGAAAAACAGAACAACCCCTATACCTGCAATCCACCACAACCATCCAAGATCGAAGCCCACCTCCGATTGTGTACTCCGTGCCCGTGGGGTTGTGATCACTGGAGCCGGATTCTCAAGCCTAACCCCGCTCCTACCACGTTCCAGCAACAATTCGAGCTCATGCTTGCCAACTGTGAGAATCTGCGCCATCCGATGCGTGTATCCGCCTTCGTCCATGTGCAGGTGCTTGAACATTACGGGAAGCTGTTCTCGGACACCACCCACCACCAGCTCCTTCTCTTTCTGCCTCAAGTAATTCAGGAGCTCTTGTTTTACCTGTACGTCTCCAGCCGACAGCCACTCGAACCGTTTCTCTAAAGTCTCTGGGACAGTATAGTGGGTAACTACCTGCTCAATATGGCGGCGTACGACCCCAACGACATCTTCGATTTGGGCGTCAAGTCCAACTTTTAGGACCTTCCGAGAACTCGGCCCGACATGGCGCCAGAGTTTCTCAGTCAGCTTGTACTTTTCCCTTAGCGGCATACGCGGGGGCAACAAACTAAACAGTCGCTTGGCGACCATGCCGCTCATCTGCACCCGTCCTGATCGCCACTTATCTATCGTTTCCTCCGCATATTGCCTGGCCTTCCACCCGTATCTCTTTCCATATTCTTCAAAAATACCCCTTAATTGTTCCGAGGATAGTGAGAAAAAGTACCGCTTTACGTCTTTGTCGGAGCCGCCGAGTTCTCTGGTGAACTCTTCAGCTTCTCGAATATGTCGGCGCGCTCGTTCGTGTCCGCTATAGCGCGGATAGTAGCTCTTGAATCTGTAGTTTCGATAGGACATCGTTCGCTTGCGGTTTCGGCTATATAACCCCTAACAGAAAATCTGCCAAACGCTGGAGCATGCTTCTCTTACTGCCGGTCCGGAAGCGAACTTCCACCATGTATCCTTCACCTGCTATTTCTCGCCTTACATACATCTGACTGCCCATTTCACCTACTTCACGACCTTGACTCGCGAGGCACACGAGGACATCCCGGCATTGCTCTTCGATATTTTCGATTTTACTATTGGGAAGTTGTGCTCGCTCGCATCTCTTGCGTAGAGCAGCAACTTTAGCCTCGATGTTCGTCGTTTCAGTCGCCCACAATTTCGCCCGCAGCATTAACTACCCCACCACTATTGCTGCGACGAGCACCGTTGCGATCAATCCACCGATCACGTAGTACGGTGTCCAGTCCTTCTCCCCTGTTTGGCTCTTCGTTAGCTTTCCCGATTGAGCGCGGTCGGTGTTCCCCATCATCACTTCGGTCCGACCGACGGAGGAGGTTTGTGTATGCGTCAGGGTAATCGAATCCCCCTGTTCAGACACCTGTCTCGTTGTTCCTGCCAACTTTTCAAGCGTGGCGTCAAGAACGGCTACCTCGACGTGCAATTCCTGTGCTCTCCTGCTGATATCGAGCATCCCTCCAGTGTATTCCTTTAGCAAGGCCGTGCGCTCCTCCTCAGGCAACCAGGATAAATCCATGGTTGTCTTTGGTCCGAGCGGAATCGATGTCGGCACTTGGCCTTGCGCTTCGGTTAGGCCCGTTCCCGACTTAGTC
>JAJDWM010000598.1 GCA_022825595.1 Bryobacterales bacterium
CGCGGACGACGCTTTCGCATGGCCAGTTTCGCGCCAAGGTGCGGGTCTGGCATAGAACCGACCCCTCGCGACCGCTCAGGGGCAGGCTTCTGGGAATGACGGAGACTGGGATCAGGCTTGCTCGTGATGGTGCCGAGACGCTGATCGAAAGGGCCGAAGTCGATTCCATTCGAGTCGTACCGACGAAGGGACGTCCGCGGCGGCACCGTACGGCTGCCATTATCGCTGGCGTGCCACTAGGAATCGGTACGTCACTCGCGACGTTGGTCCTAGGCTGCATTGCGGTCGGTGGCTGCGGCGAGGGCGGACTCTTCGATCGCGACGGAGCCGTCGGGATCATCGGGGCAGGGATCGCTCTCCCGGTTTGGATCTACATGAGAGCGCGAGGAGCCGATCGGGGCTCGATTCTGCTGGTTATGCAGTAGAGGCATTTGGGTTACGTTTCAGTCGCAGCCTTGTGTTGCGTGCCAAGAGACAGGGCTGGGGTCGGCCCGGCGTCCGATCAGGAGGCCGGGGGTTTCGCCCGACCAGAGATTCCAGTCCCGCGTAGCGCCCGGTTAGGGTTTACGCGAGGAAGGATCCACGGTGAATGGGCACTTGGGGAATCCAAGGTCGCTCCCGAACCGCGAGGGTCGTTCGGCTCCGGAATCTCCGAACGATCAGGCAACAGCCGTGACGATTCCGGCCGGGCCCTGAATGCGACTGCTCTGCCGTGCTGCCCCATAGAGCGCTGGTCTGGGCCCGGAACGACACGATCCCACGAATTCACGCAGGATTCGACGCCTCGTGCCTGTCGCATGCGAGGCTGCTCCCGTATCGGCAATTCACTTGCGAGAGCGGGCACGCACAGGTCCCGAGTCGGTACCTCCCGTTCCCTTGGCTTTCCCTCTTCATCGGAACGTCACGTTCCTAGGTTCCAAACGAGAGCCCTGATCGCGTTCCCGCCGACTTCATGTCGGACGCCGACCGGGCAGCATGCTGACAGCCGCCTTCCTTGGCCGCCTCCACAACGCTCCCGCCAGGGCTTCACGTCATCCGAACGTCTCGAATCAACCGCTGCCACCGTTCGACAAGGGCCGACGATCAGCCACCCCGAGTGCCATACTCACGGTGCGTACGGTACTTCAACACCGAAGGCCCGGTCGACCCTACCGACCACTACTGCATCCCTGCTCTGGAACGCGTGGACTATGACGAGATCCTGCAGCTGATCCACTGGAAGAAGTACTTCATCCTGCACGCTCCCCGCCAGACAGGCAAGACGTCGACGCTGAAGGCCCTCGCCGACCGGCTCAACGCGGCGGGCAAATACCGCTGCGTGTACGTGAACGTCGAGCCAGGTCAGTCTGCCCGCCAAGATGTCGCTGCTGGCATGCAAACAATCCTGGCAGCGCTCGCGGACGAAGCCGACTGGACGATCGGGGAGGGTCTAGTTGAGCAGATCTGGCCGGTGGCCTTGTCCGAGGCCGGCCCGCACCTCGCGCTGAAACGTGTCTTGGCCCGTTGGTCAGCGGCCGATTCCAAGCCTCTGGTGCTCTTCATCGACGAGGTCGACTCACTCATAGGCGACACTCTCCTGTCCGTGCTCCGCCAGATGCGCAGCGGCTATCCGGACAGACGGCGGCGTTTCCCGCAGAGCATCATCCTCTGCGGCGTGCGTGATGTGCGCGACTACCGCATATTCTCCAGCTCGGAAGGGACCCACATTTCCGGTGGCAGCGTCTTCAACATCAAGGCCGAGTCATTGCGGTTGGGAGACTTCACCCAAGCCGAGGTATGGTCATTGCTCGGCCAGCACACCGCCGAGACCGGCCAACAGTTTGAGGCCGGTGTGCGGAAGAGAATATGGCACCTTACCCGGGGCCAGCCTTGGCTGGTCAACGCCCTAGCCCTGCGAGCCTGCTTCAAGGACAAGACTGGTCGGGTCCGTAGCCAGCCCATATGCCTTGACGCTATCGACCGAGCCAAGGAGACCCTCATCCTCAATCGTGTCACGCACCTTGACCAGCTCGCCAACCAGGTCAGCGAGCAGCGCGTCCGGCGTGTGATCCTACCAATGATCGCGGGGTCGGTGGACGCCCGCTTCTCCCCGGGCGATCTGGAGTACGTTCGCGATCTCGGACTGGTGGCCGGATCCGGTTCTGTCCGGATGGCCAATCCGATTTATGCCGAGGTGATCCCCCGCGAGCTTACTCTCACGCAGGCTTCTGTACTCGAGAGTCTTGTCTTCCCGAGCTGGTATGTCAACGACGACGGCAGCCTCGATCTCCCGAAACTGATGGCGGCCTTCCAAGACCACTTCCGCCAGCATTCCGAGTTCTGGGTGCAGCGTTACGGACACCGGGAAGCCGGACCCCATCTGGTGCTGCACACCTACCTCCACCGCGTGGTCAATAGCGGCGGGCGCATCACTAGGGAATATGCCGTCGGACGAAGACGAACCGACCTGCTCATCGAATGGCCGCGGCCCGGCGGCACGCTGCAGTCCAATCCGAGCAAGCACGTCATCGAGTGCAGGGTTCTTGGCGAGTCCTCTGGCCTCGAGAGCGTTATCCGCGAAGGCTCGCAGCAGACTGAGGCGTATATGGATCTCTGCGGTGCGGAGTCGGGGCACTTGGTGATCTTCGACATGCGCCCGGGAAAGACGTGGAAGGAACGGATCTACATGAGGGATCCGGAGCCGGACCAGCCGGCCATTACCGTCTGGGGGATGTGACGCCAAGAGTCGTCACAACCGACGGCGGCGAATGCGCCGCACCGGAAGCAGACGGCCCTTGCTAGCTGAATGTCGCCAATCGACTACGACATATGGACACTGGTGCTCTCCCGTTCCGCGGGCCTACTGTAGGTATCCCAAGGAGATTTCGAAGTCCCAGGGGAGCGGATGGCCAAGGTTCCGATCCAATCTCGGCACGCCGCTCTCCGAGAGTGCCGGTGCCGTAACCAGCCCACTCGGGGAATACCGCTACAGTCAAGTCCTCGTTGGCGAGGTGGGCGTCGCCCGGATTGCCCGGGACGGAAGCCTGGCCAATGTTCAGCCCAGCGATCAGAACGCTGCGGAACTGCGCACAGACAGTCGACCCGGCATGTTCTTGCGGAAAGCGCATGCCATTCGCTGCCATCGTGCCGATGTCTGCCGTGCGGATCTTTGTCTGGCCGTTCGGTCCGAGATGCACGCAGCCCAATTCGTCGGCTACGGTCGGCACAACGTTCGGCTGGGAGACGCAGAGCACTGGCACATAACGGGCAGATTAGCGTTGTCAGACTCTGCGTGGTATCACGCAGGTAGCGTCTCGCCTGATCTGAGCACGGCATAGCCGCGACTCGCAGGCCACTTGGTAGCACGGACGGAGCCGGCGAGTCACCGCTCCGCGAACCGGTACGAGTAGAGATCGCAGTCCTGAAGGAAGAAGTGGAGCCTAATTCGACGGCCAGCCAACTTTGAAACATCGGCACCCTTCTTCCATGTGTAGGCCTCAGCCATGGCATCCCCGTAAAGCGAGGGCGCTTCCGCCAGTGAGAAGCCTGGCAAGGCGCGGCCCTTGGCGTCCTGCAGTTCGACCCGGAGCGAGCCCGCGGCTGAGGTGGCGTAGTTCAGCACAAGCCGACTACCTCGGTATCGCAACGGAGTGGTTACCAGGCTGCCGCTGGCCGCCCCGGCACTCGCCGACGCGAATCCGTCCAAGCGCATCGTCACGCGCCGAAGGCGCGCGGTGGGCAATCGGTAGTGCTCGCCAACGTAGGCCGACAACTCGCCGTCGCCAGTACGGACGAGGCCCCAAGCAGGCATTGTGCTCCGGTCGCCCCAGTTGCGTGGATCCGGGCCTGGCTTGAGCCAGGCCTCCATGAACGTCCGGTCAAAGTGCAATCCGTCGCGGCTGCTGAGCAGGACGGCGTCTGAGATCCCTCCGGTGGCCCGCTGCGGCAGCTTCTGCCTATTCGGAATATAGCGCTTCGGGAATGCCAATCGGTATTGCGGATTCCGAAAGTACGGGATCGTCGCATTTGTGTAGAAGTGCTCCGCATCCGGCGGCTGCAGAGAGATCAGCCGCGCCTCTTCCCAGCGCAGGAAGTCGGCGGACTCGACCACGCCGATTCCCCGCACGCCACGGTACGGAGTCCGGAAGTAGCAGCGGTACTTACCCCGCACGGAGTCCCAGAAGGCGACGTTCTGCGAATCGAACCTTCCCTGCGTGAAGACCGGATCAGGTGATGCGGGCCGCCAGCGGAGCCCATCCTCTGAGACGAACGCATGCAGGACGTCTTTCGGATCTGTCCCGCGACCGAACGCCTTGTAGCGCTCGGAGTCGGGCACTCCCGGCCGGGAGTCCTTGAACGGTGCGAAGTTGTGCGCGCCGACTCCCCGAAGCACGATGTTGTTCCTGCGGGAGCCCCGCCAATCGAGAATGCCCAGTTCGGGGCGGACCCAGTTGATGCCGTCCCGGCTCTCGGCGTAGCATGTCTGCTCGGTTTGGCCACCACCAGGAGATCCCCGGTAGTAGATGCGATAGCGCCCTTCGTCCTCGAACACCGTGACGTACGCGGACGTGGGACCTTCCCAAGGGCGGTCGAACTCTACCGCGATTTGCGCACGGCGTGGGTGGTGCAAGCGCAGGACCACGCCATCGGCGCCCGCGATCCTATGCCGATCGACGAACAGCTCAACGCCCGAACCGACGAGCTCCGGCAAAAGGGAGCCGGCGCCCTCGCCCCGACTCACTCGCGTTTTCCGCCCGGCCTCGTCCGCCGATGCCTGGCCGGAGGCGGTGGCGGGGGACAAGCCAGCCATGCCGGCAAGCAGCGCTCGTCGGTCGAGTCGTGGCGGCGTCACCCGCATATCGCCTTGCACGGTCCGGATGTTCGAACTCCTATGAGGAGACCTCCAGAGCATATCGCAGCGGACGGGGCCGCGCCCCTCGCCGAGCACGCCTAACAGGACACCCACACCCTGTCCGGACGGGCGAATTGCGTCCAGACGCTCCACTGGCTCCGGCACGTCAACCGGCTGCCACTGCTCCTTCGAGACGGTCGTCGGGCCGCTGACCCTCGAGCGCGCCTTCTACCATTCCCAACCGTGCGGCGAGGGCATCTGCCCGCGGGACCCGGCCTTGGGCCTGCTAG
>JAJDWM010000024.1 GCA_022825595.1 Bryobacterales bacterium
AGCGTCGCCGGAGGCGCGTTCTCGACAGCCGCAATCGCCCAAGAGGCACTGCCGGAGCATCCGAGGGATCTGCTCTACCCGCAGCTGTCCTACACACCTCCCGATCCCGAGCAGTACAGACACGAACTCGACAGCGGGGCCGTCGCTTTTCTCGTCGAGGATCGCCAGCTTCCGCTGATCACCATCAGCGCCACGCTGCCGGCAGGCTCCTACCAGGTGCCGCCAGCGAGCGCGGGGCTGGCCGGCTTCACTGCCAGCCAGATGCGGGCCGGCGGCACGGCCTCGCGGGCAGCCGAGGAATTCGACGAGGAAGCGGCTTTCCTCGCGACTCAAGTCGGATGCTCCGCAGGGCCGACGTCGACCAGCGCGTCCCTAGACTGCCTCGTAGCCAACCTCGACCAGTCGCTGGACCTCTTCTTTGACATGCTCAAGGAGCCGGCATTCGCCGCCGACCGCCTCGAGATTTCTAGGGCGAGGGCGCTCCAAGGCCTGGAGCGCCGCAACGACCAATTGCGGAGCATTCAGGCTCGAGAGTTCCGGCGTCTGACCTACGGGGATCACTTCACCACGGTGCAGACCACCAAAGCCTCCATCGAAGGCATCACGCGCGAAAGCATGCTGGAGTTCCACTCGAAGCGATTCGACCCTGGGCGCATGTACTTCGCCGTGGCCGGGGACTTCGACACCGCAGACATGGTGCGGCGCCTGAACGCGGCCCTTGGCGATGGGTGGCCGGCGAGCCCTCTCGATCCCGGGGAGATTCCGGCCCCCGGCCACGATCCGCGTCCGGGCGTCTACATGGTCGACAAGACGAGCCGTGACGTGAACCAGTCGCACGTGACGCTGGGCCACATGGGCATACAGCGCTCGCACCCGGACAAGTTCAAGGTGCAGATCATGAACTCGGTGCTGGGCGGAGGGGGGTTCACGTCCCGAATCATGGTCCGCGTCCGGTCGGACGAGGGCTTGGCGTACAGCGCCTACTCCAGATTCCAGCCCGGCACCTACTACCCCGGGACGTTCGCGGCTGGATTCCAGTCCCGGAACGCGACCTGTGCGCAGGCCGCGGCGATCGTGATCGAAGAGATCCAGCGGATGCAGAACGACAAGGTAAGCGCGCTCGAGCTCGACACCGCAAAGAACTACCAAGTCGAGATCTTTCCGCGATTCTTCGCCACGGCGGGGCAGGTTGCCGGGACGTTCGCCAGCGACGAGTTCACCGGCCGCGAGAAAGACTACTGGAAGTCGTATCGCGAGCGCATCAGCGACGTCAGCGCGGACGACGTTCTGGATGCGGCGCAACAGCACCTTCACCCGGGCAAGCTGGTCGTGCTCGCCGTGGGCGACCGACAGGCGATGCTCGCGGGCAATTCGGACCGTCCCGAGTACAGCTTCGAGAAGCTCGCAGGCGACGGAGGCATCGAGAACATTCCGCTTCCGGACCCGCTGACCATGGAGTATCCGGAGGCCTGACCGTTGCCGCGGCTGCTCGGGTGCGAAAGATAGTCATTCCTGCCCGACGCGAACGCTACTCTCACGCGCTGAGGTGCCCGGCGCGATTCGACGGGCACGCCTTCGGGAAGCGCGTGGCGACCGTCGCAGAACGGGCCGTGAGATGGTCTAATACAAAGGCGTTTGCCGGGGAAGCGTGGTAGCCTGCGTCGAGGTTCGACCTTGACTCCCGCAGTGGATGTGCAAGATTGGTGCGAGCCGCCGCGCCGGTCAACGCTGTGGAAGCGGCGGTGCAGGCGGGATCGATGAAGGTGTGGCCGCTGGTGGCCTTGGCCAGCTTGGCTCTCGGGCTGCGGGCCGAGACGATCCCGGAAGAGCTAGGCCTCAATCAAGCCATCGAGATCGCGCTGTCGAACCACGACGACCTCGAGGCCGCTCGGGCGGCCATCGCAGCCCGGGCCGGATCCACGCTTCAGGCCGGAATGTCGCCCAATCCGATCTTTACGCTGCAGACCGAGAACTGGCGCTTCCATGGTGACCCGGCGTTCTCGCTCGGCCGCAGCCTTGACGTGTTCGCCTTCGTCACCGTACCTGTGGAGACAGCAGGAAAACGAATGCGCCGCGTCGAGCTCGCAGCGAACGATGAGCGCATCGCGGAGCACGAGCGGAAGCTGATCTCGTGGAGGATCCGGCAGCACGTCAAGGCAGCGTTCTGGAGGGCCCTCGCTGCGGCAAGCGACACGGCGATGCTCTCCCGCAGGCGGGAGACGCTGCACAGGGTTGAGAGATATCACGCGGTGAAGGTCCGGGAGGGCGCCACAGCCGAGGTGAATCTGATCAGGGCCCGGATCGACACCGGCCGGGCGGCCGTAGCCCTCGCCGGAGCTGAGATGGAGGCGAGCCGCGCCAAGATCGCACTGGTAGCGGCTATGGGCGTTTCGCAGACACGCACAGACTTCGCATTGTTGCGGCCTGCCGCCCGATCAGCAAGCCCGGACTGGGATCAGGGCGTGGCGGTCGAGACAAGCGTCGCGAGCGCGCTCGCCCACCGTGCGGAACTTCTACTGGCGCGCGCTCTTGTGGAGCGAGCCCAAGCGGCCTTGTCGCTTGAGCGGGCGCGGGCCCGCCCAGACTTGAGGCCCTACGTGGGCTACAAGCGGACGAACTCGCTGGACACCGTCATTGGGGGATTGACGGTCGCTCTGCCGGTTCGCGACAAGAACGCCGGCAATATCGAGGAGGCCGTCGCCGAAGTGCGTCAGCAGGAAGCGGCGCTGCGGGCATCCGAAGCCCGCATCCGCAGCGAGGTGATCTCCGCGGTCGAGACGGTCCGCCGACGTGCCGAAATGCTGAGGACGATGGAGAGCGGCGTTCTCGACGGTGCGCGGGAGACGTTCCGCATCGCCCGCGCGGCTTATGAGGAGGGTGGAGCTGAGCCGCTAGACGCGTTGGCCGCCCAGAGCGTTCAAGATGAGATCGAATTGATCCACTCGCGACTCCAGTTCGATTACGAAGCGAGTTGGGTGGAGCTTGAGACAGCGATGGGAACACCCGAGCGACCCTCTGCCCCGAATGCGAACCGCCCGATCGTGGCGGGATTCGGAGTGTTGGCGGAGTGAGGCTCCCGACGCAGCGCTCTTGGGCATTGCAGGACAGCACACACCCAAATCCGCAATCGGGTGTTCCATCATTGGCGGCCGCAGGCCTCATGATCCTGATTTGTTGCGCTCTCCCGCCACAGGACGCGATCAAGACAGATGAGGAGGCGGACCCGCGGTTGATCCGGCTCGACGACGAGGGTCTCCGGCTTTCCGAAATCGTCCTCGCCAAGGCCGAGATCCTCCGGCTCCGGGGAGACCTCGAAGTCCCGGGCCGGATCACCCTTAACGAGAATGCGACCACCATCGCGGGAGCGGTGGCCGACGGCATTGCGGTGGAATGCTGCGAGCCGGTTGGGGCAGACGTGCAAGAGGGACAGGTCCTAGCGCGTCTGCATAGCCACGAAATCCACGACGCCGAGGCGGAGTATTGGGAATCCAAGGCCGATCTGGAGGAGCACTTGTCGCAGCTTCGGCTGGCCACGGACACCCATCAGCGGGCCCTGAAACTCCACGAGCTGAAGGCCGGTTCGCTGCAGGAGGCGCAAGAAGCGCGGACGGGACTTCGCATCGCCGAGGCGCAGGTCGAGTCCGCCGAGGCCGGAGTGCAGCGTGCCGAGGAACACCTCAGGTTTCTGGGACTTGACCCGGAACGGCTTCCCGACGTCGGCACGGACCACACGGTGGGCGGGCACGGCACGCGAGAGAGCCTACACCTGATCGAGGTCCGTTCGCCAATTGCCGGGACAATCATCGAGCGCAGGATCAGCCCGGGAGCGGTGGTCGCAACGCTTGACCCTCTGTACACGATCAGCGATCTGAGCACCATGTGGTTGATTGCCGAGGTCCCTGAGCAGCAGCTGTCGCTTCTTCGAACGGGCCTTGATGTGGGTGTTTCCGTGCGCGCCTACCCAGACGAGATCTTCCCGGCCCGGATCACCTACATTGGCCACGCGCTCGACCCCGAGACAAGGACAGTCGAAGTGCGGTGCGATCTGCGCAACCCTAGCCAGCGCATCAAGGCGGAGATGTTCGCGACGGTTGTGATCCCGTCCAGCACCGCGGACGAAGCGGTCGTCGTTGCATCCACGGCGCTGCAGCACATTGACGGGGACGAGGTGGTGTTCGTGCCCGAGGGGAATGGCCGGTTCCGCCCACGCAGCGTCGAAGTCGGCCAGCGCGTTGAGGAGGCGGTCGAGATTCTAAGCGGTGTCGTGGCGGGAGAAGATGTCGTAGTGGGCGGGGCATTCCGCCTCAAGTCCGAACTGCTCAAGTCGCGCATGATCGAAGAGTAGGACGGCACAGGCCGGGGACGACACGCGGGCCGAAATCAGGAACGTGCTCAGACGAATCGTTGACTTCCACCTCGACCACCCGTGGGCAGCCGTGCTCGAGCTGGTGGTACTTGTCGGCGGCGGCCTCTTGGCGGCCGCCCGCATTTCGATCGACGCATTTCCCGACCTGACCAACAACCAGGTCACCGTCATCACTGAAGCGCTCGGCATGGGGGCGCCTGATGTCGAGCAACTGGTGACGTTCCCGATCGAATCGGCCATGCTCGGCCTGCCCGGCACGCAAGAGGTGCGCTCCACATCCAGGCTGGGCCTGTCGATGGTAACGATTGTCTTTGCTGACAGCGTTGACGTCTACTTCGCACGTCAGCTCGTGACGGAGCGGCTGAATGAAGTTCGCGGCCGTATTCCGCAGGACATTGAGCCGGTCCTGAGCCCGGTGGCGACCGTCTTCGGGGAGGTGTTTCGATACACGGTCGAAGGGGAAGGCTTCAGCACGCTCGCCCTGAAGACGCTCCACGACTGGGACATCAAGTATCAGCTGCGGGCCGTGCCAGGCGTGGCCGACGTTGCTACATGGGGCGGCCACTCCCAGCAGTTCGAGATAGAGGTGGACCCGTATCGCCTGCGCGCACACGGGCTGGAATTGCGGTACGTGTTCGAGCGTGTGCGCGACAACAACGAGGACTTCGGGGCCGGATTCGTGGAGCACGCCTCAGAGCAGTACACCGTCCGCGGGCTGGGCAGAGTGCGCAGCGTGGGGGATCTGGCGTCCATCGTGCTGACAGCCCACGAAGGGACAGCGGTCTACCTCAGGGATGTGGCGGAGATCAAGATCGGGGCAAAGCAGCGTCAGGGCGCAGTTACTCGAGACGCGGAGGGCGAAGTTGTGGCCGGCACGGTCATCATGCTCAAGGGCCAGAACAGCAAGTCCACGATCGAGCGTGTCAAGCAGGCGCTCGAAGGGATTCGCCGATCGCTCCCGGAGGGCGTCAGGATCCTCCCGTTCTATGACCAGTCGGAGGTCATCGATGGGACCATCCGGACCGTGCGCAACAACCTGATCCAAGGCGGCGCACTCGTGATTGCGGTCCTCCTCATCTTCCTCGGCAACGTTCGCGCTGCCCTCATCGTGGCGTCGGTTATTCCGCTGTCAATGCTGGCAGCGTTTCTCGGAATGCGGCAGTTTGGCATCACCGCCAACCTGATGAGCTTGGGAGCGATCGATTTCGGGATGATCGTCGACGGCGCGGTGATCATGGTCGAGAACCAAGTGCGCCACCTTCGTGCACGCTCGCACTCGGACAGTGCGCTGACCAAGCGGCAGGGCATGGCCTTGGTCCGGTCGGCAGCACACGAAGTCTCCTTGCCGATCCTTGTCGGTGTCGGCATTATCACCGCCGTCTACATTCCCGTCCTCACACTGGAGGGACTTGAGGGGCGCATGTACCGCCCATTGGCGATCACCGTATGTGCCGCTCTTCTGGGCGCCCTAGCATTGACCCTTGCGGCTGTCCCGACCGCGTCGCGGCTCGTGCTGGCAGGAGGTGTCAGGGCGGGCGGAGAGAGGTACATGGATCGCGCCCGGGCGTTCTACCGGATTGTCGTCAACCATGCCCTAGACCACCGCGGACTAGTCATCGTGACGGCTCTGGTGCTGGTCGGGACCGCCCTTGGCTCGCTCGCCTTTATCGGCACGGAGTTCATGCCCCGCCTCGATGAGGGATCCGTCCTAGTGCAAACATTGCGCATCCCCAGCATTGCCCTGTCGCAGTCCGTCGACATCGGGGCCGAAGTGGAAGAGAGGCTGCTGCGCTTCCCTGAGGTGACAGGTGTGGTGGCGGCCTTGGGCCGGCCCGACCTCGCGACGGAGGCGATGGGCATTTACGAGAGCGACGTATACGTGAACCTGAAGCCGCGCGGGGAGTGGACGACCGCCGACACCAAGGAAGGGCTGACGAGCGCCATGGCCACCGAACTGGCCAAGATCCCCGGCGTAGTCTACAACTTCACACAGCCGATGGCAATGCGCCTGGACGAGTCGGTCTCGGGCGTGCGGGCCGATGTTGCGGTCAAGATCTTCGGCTCCGACGCGACCGTGCTGGATCGCACGGCGGACGAGGTGCTGCGGATCCTCGGGCAGGTCCGCGGAGCCGCCGATGCGCAGAAGCAAGTCTCTTCCGGCACGCCTGAATGGCAGGTTGTGGTGGACCGCGAAGAGGCGGCCCGTTACGGCCTGAATGTCTCGGACGTGCGTGATGTCGTGCAGGCGGCCGTTCGGGGGAAGACTGTGACGGAAGTGATCGATGGCCGGCGGCGGTTTCCGGTTACCGTCCGATTGCCGCGAACCTACCGTACCGATCGCGAATCCCTGGCAAGCATCCTGCTGACTGCGCCAGCCGGAGAGCAGGTCCCGCTCGGCCGGGTGGCAGAGATTCGCCGAGCGAGCGGGCCGCAGGTCATCGACCGGGAGAACAGCGAGCGCCGCATTATCGTACAGTGCAACGTCCGTGGCCGTGACCTCGGGACATTCGTCAGCGAGGCCAGGCGACGCGTCGAGGCGGTCGTGAGTCTGCCGTCCGGCTACTACCTGGACTGGAGCGGGCAGTTCGAAGACCAACAGCGGGCGATGCGACAGCTCGCCATCGTGGTGCCGGCAGTATTGGCCGTAATCTTCTGCCTGCTGCTGCTAATGTTCCGGTCAGCAAAGCAGTCCCTGCTGGTGCTACTCATCGTGCCCTTCGCCACAGTGGGCGGGATCGGGGCCCTGTGGCTGCGCGGTATGAATCTCAACGTATCGGCTTCCATCGGATTCATAGCGGTCTTTGGCGTAGCCGTGCTGGACGGCCTCGTGATGGTCTCGACGATGAACGCGCTCCGGGGAGAGGGCCGCCCGCTCCGCCACGCGGTTGTGGAAGGCGCGGTGACCCGACTTCGGCCGGTGCTGATGACGTCCGTGCTAGCCAGCCTTGGGTTCCTGCCAATGGCTCTCGCAACCTCGACAGGCGCGGAAGTCCAACGGCCATTGGCCACAGTGGTGATCGGAGGGCTCGCCAGTTCCACGATCCTAACCTTGGTGTTGCTGCCGACCCTTTACGGCTGGTTCTTGCCCAGATCAGGAACGGCCGAACAGGCCTGACGAGCTAATCCGAACCCGCGGTCAGAACGAACGAGCGTAACGTCAGGCCCGTACGGAGGCCCAAGTGCTGAACACGGAGGAGACCGAGCAGCGGATCGGCTAAGAACGGCGGTCAACCCCGGAATCCGAACCGGTGTTTCGGGAGGTCGGACTTCCGCTTCCTCGGCGCTTCTTCCGCTGCACGTCGTCCATGACGGGAGCGGCGATTCGCATCCATCGATCGGCGTGGGAACGAAGAGATCTCCCCCTTCGTTACCGGAAGCCGATCTCGTGCCGCGTGCTAGCTTCCAGTCGATCGCTTGCCGCTCCGAATCGGTTCCGACCCGTCAATGGGCATCGAAAATGGCACACCGCGCCCCAGTCCCCGTGGAGGGAGTGGAGCGACCGGAGCGGGGCCGGGGACTAGCTCTCGTAGAACTGGCCTCTCACAAGCAGTCCTAGGCAGGTCCGCCTTGTCCCACTACGATCAGTGCTCGTCAGCTCGTGTGGTCCGCAAGCTTCTCCAGCCTTTTCCTTCAGGATTCAGACCGGGACAGCGCCCTTGGGGTGGTCATGTCGAGCCGGATCGGTGGTGACCGCCTTCCGGGCCATGTAAGCGTGACCTGATGCTCTCGTAGATTTCCACAGTCGATCGTGAGTGGTTGAGAGTGTAGAAGTGCAGACCCGCTACACCCTCTGCCAACAGGTCCCGACACTGACGGGTGGCGTGCTCAACTCCCGCTGCCCGGATGGCAGAATGGTCTCCGCGGAGGGACTCCATCCGCGCCACCAGTGGCACCGGCAGCGACGCGCCGCACATCTCGGCGAAGCGCTTCGTTTGCCGCAGGCTGCGGATGGGCATTATTCCTGCCACGATGGGCACGTTGATGTCGGCAGCGACCGCCCGGTCACGGAATCTCAGAAAGTCTCGATTGTCGAAAAATAGCTGCGTTATCAGGAAGTCGGCCCCGGCATCGACCTTGCGCTTCAGGTTGACCAGATCGACCTCTGGGCTGGGTGCCTCTGGGTGTGTCTCCGGATAGCAGGCCGCGCCTAGGCAGAACCCGTGGCGGCCACGGATGAAGCCGACGAGTTCATTGGCGTAGCGGAAACCGCCGGGTGCAGGCTCGAAGCGCGCGACACCCCTCGGTGGATCGCCGCGCAGCGCGAGCACGTTCTCGATTCCCGACGCCGAGAGTTTGTCCAGAACGGCCGAGATCTCGCCCTGGGCGGAACCCACGCAGGTGATGTGGGCCATCGCCTCGATGCCAGTCTCACGCTTGATGCGGGCAACCAGCTCAACCGTCCTGCGGCGCGTGCTCCCGCCGGCGCCATAGGTCACCGAGACATAACTCGGCCGCAGCGGGCGAAGCGCCTCAATTGTCTTGTAGAGGCGCAGGAACCCCGCTTCATTCTTTGGAGGAAAGAACTCGAACGAGACGGTCGGCGGACCCGACGCGAGCATATCGCGGATCTTCATCGCCGCCAGCATCCAGACTATCACCGAGTCGTTCCAACGGATCGGCGGTGGCTCGGACGCCAAGGGGGTGTACTGCCAGACCCCTCCAAGGTCGCGGGACGACGGTCCGTTCGAACCTATCGCCGAAGGATTGGATGGGAATCGGCAAGACCGACGGCGGCCGCGTTCTGGGAATGGCTCGTTCTGTGCCGTAGCGGCCGGCTCATACGAGTGCCTAGTGGCGGCCAGTGCCTCCGCCTGCACGGTTTCCCATGGTCGGCCTTCGCAGACCGGTCGCGGGCTAACGGTGAACAGATTGCTCGGAGGGTCCGCGGTGCCCTATTCGCACGGGCTCGGGAACACGCAGCGCACGCGGGAAAGTCGAACGCGCTCGCGGCGCCTGCCCACATGAGAGGAACGCGCGTCCAACCCTCAATGAAGGGTCGGCAGCACGGCGCAAACCGCAGACTCTAGGTCTTGGCCTGCAAGAACCCAGCTTAGCTGCCGTGGTGCCTCCCTGTGTGCGGGAACGGTCTGGGCCATAACCGCCCTTTCCCTCGGCGAGCTGCCGTCCACGTGGTTGTCTGGTTGGTACGCTGAAGCGGTGCGCGCTCCGGCCGAGCTGCTGTCGGGGGGGACTCTGGAGCGGCTCGAGCGTCTCACTATCCGCTGGAGCCAGTCCTTCCAAGGTCGCATTGGAGGGGACATAGTCTCGCGGTTCTCAGGCGTCGGGCATGAGTTTCTGGACCATCGCCACTACCAGCAGGGTGACGACCTGCGAGCCGTGAACTGGCGGGCCTTCATGCGCCTTGAGCGGATGTTCCTCAAGCTGTTTCGCTCCGAGCCGCGCATACCCGTGCGAATCCTCATTGACACCAGCGAGTCGATGGCGGCCGGCACCGCGGTGGTCGCCTCGGATGTCGCCGGGGTCCGCGAGCAGATCGATGACGGGATCAGCGGCCTGATCGTCAGGCCCGGGGATGCCGAGGTGCTGGCCTCGGCCCTCTCCGGCGGAAACCAGCAGAAGCTGATCGTCGGCCGCGAGATGGCCGGGGAGCCGCGTGTCCTCATCGCGGCCCATCCGACCCGCGGGGTGGACGTGGGCGCCCAGGCTGCGATCTGGACGCGGTTGTCAGCGGTCAGGCGGGCAGGGGTGGCGGTGCTGCTGGTCTCGGCGGACCTCGAGGAGTTGATCGGCATCTCGGACCGGATCCTCGTGATCCTGCGTGGCCGGCTGGTGGGGGAGTTCGATCCGTCCGCCATCGGTCCCGAGGATCTGGGCGCGGCCATGACCGGAGCCGATGCCGCGTGATCGAAACCCGCATCGAACGTCTCCTGCTCCAGCTGATCGCGCCGGTGGTCGCCATAGTCTTCGCCGCCCTGCTCGCCGCCGCCATCCTCCACTTCACCGGCGCCGACGCCGGGAGCGTTCTCGGTGAGGTCGTGGCCTTCGGGACGACTCCGGCCAGCCTGGTGGCCGTGCTCAACAAGGCCACCACGTTCTACCTGGCAGGAATCGCCGGTGCGATCGGGTTCCGTATGCTGCTCTTCAACATCGGCATCGACGGGCAGTACCGGCTGGCGGTGTTCTTCGCCGCGGTGGTCGGGGCGTCGGTGTCGCTGCCGCCGGTACTCCACGTCACACTCATCGTCGTGGTCGCCATGGCGGTCGGGGCCGGATGGGCGGCCCTCGCCGGTTACATCAAGGTGACCCGTGGCGTCTCGGAGGTCATCAGCACCATCATGCTCAATGCGGTGGCTACCGGGATCATCGCCTACCTGCTCGCTCCGGGGAGGCTGGCCGAGCGGGTAGCCGGCAGCAACAACATCCGGACCACGCCGATACCGTCCTCCGGATGGTTCCCCGGTTTCAGTGTGGCGGGCAAGGAGGTGTTCGGCTTCACGCTCGTGGCGGCGGCGCTGGGTATCGCCTTCTGGATCCTCCTCAACCGGACCCGCTTCGGATTCGAACTGCGCGCCAGCGGCCTGTCACTCCGGGCCGCGGCGGTGAGCGGCGTCAAC
>JAJDWM010000249.1 GCA_022825595.1 Bryobacterales bacterium
GGAATCGAAATCAGGTCCTGACGGCTGACTGTTACTCCCGGACGACGTTTCGGTGCATGGCCCTCCGGGTACTTTGCGTGCCAAAGCGAGAGACCATGGTGCCAAAGTGCGAGGGCCTGCATCGCGCTGGTCTTGCCGGAGTTGTTTGGTCCGATGAAGACAACGGGACTGCCCAGTTCGAGGTCAAGATGCTCGAACCTCTTGAAGTTTCGGACTTCGATGTGCGTCAGCACCTAGAACCGTCCCGGACGACGGCTTGGCCGTGTGTGCCCTCTACTACTAGCTCTTGGGACATCCCACTCCTCCTGCGCTCTCTCGGCGCTGAGATCGAGCGGGATTCCCAGCATGCCCCCGTGGAGTTGGTCGGACCATCGGTGCCGCCGGGGACTGTTCGCCGTCGATCGCGCTGTCAACCAACAGGTCACAGGTGCCGCACGAATCGGTCCATCAGGAGATGGCCAAGACCGCAAGATCCATTCGATCGTGCAGGTCCCGGAGTCTCTGGTTGTCTGGATCGTCCTCATATGTATTCGTGGGAGTGGCTGAAGGTCCTTGCCGGGCACTCTTTGCTCGGTCGCATAATGCTTGCAAGGAATACGCAATTCTCCCTCCCGGCCTCCACCAGATTTTTGGGTGAGTTCCACTGTTCAGGAATGGGGAGTGTCTCGTAGCAGTCGGACAGAGTGTGCCTGAGTTCGCCATTTGATGGTAACTGTCCAACTGCCGTGGTGGCATGAGTGGGTCGCAATGGGCAGCTACCACTTCTGGTCAGCGTTCGGGACGGGACATCCGGAAAGGCATGTGCGGCGTCAGATCAGGCATCCAGTTGGGTCAAGAGCCTGTGTGGCCCTCGCAGCAGGGCCGACGGAGGATGTGCCGGCACTGGGACGTGTAGCCGCCTTACGAGAAACTGCATCCGCTATCGGCAGCGCCTCGCACCGGCGGGAGGGAGTGGCGATCCCGGACCTAGACGGGCAGGCGCTGGCTAAGACCGCCGAGGAGGCTGCAGATGGCCAGTGAGGGCGCGCGAGCGTGAGTGGGGCGTGGTCGGGGCGGCGTGAGGCCGGAGCCGGCCAGCACGCGCGGAGCTGCGACCAGGGGCTCCTGTGGCGTCACGTATTAGAACACCTCCGCCCTGTCGTCCGCGGCACTTCACGTTGGAGACCGACGTCCATCTTCGATTCTGTATGTTTAGACAGGGATGCCACGTAGGAGAGTGTCGGAAGCGTCAATCGCTCAGGCAGCTAGGTTCGGGCCTATCAGGAGTGTCGAAGTTGTTGCCCATAGGATCGTAGATGGTACGGGGCTGCGCTTGGGCCCGTGGCGCGATAGATGCGTGTGCTCGGCTTGAGCCGATTCAGCTCGACGGCTGCAACAGAACCGGCGAACCGTCAAGTGCGCATCCGAGGCCCTCACAGCTTGCCCAGCAAGCCATCCACCGCGCACGGGGCGGGGCGGTTCTCCGTCTTCGTAGTGTTGACTTTGCTGTCCTCCGCCGATCTCATCGGCCAAACAACCAGCTCGATCGTCGGCACCGTCAGCGACGGGTCTGGTGCCGTCGTCCCCGGCACGACGGTGATGCTCGCCGACTCCCTATCCGGCGTCAAGAGATCGACAGAGACGGACGGACGAGGGCGGTACCAGTTTCTGCAGGCTGCTCCTGGAACGTACTCGCTCAGGTTTGCCATGACCGGCTTCCGAACGGAAATCGTGACGGGAGTGGATCTGATCGTCGACACTCCCGCCACGCTGGACGTGACCCTCTTGGTCGGAGAGGTATCCGAGGTTCTGGAAGTCGCGGCTGAATCCATCGTGCTCAACACGACCGACGCCACAGTCGGAAACGCCTTCAACGAGTCCAAGATTCGCCAGATCCCGCTGCTGACCCGAAACGTGGTCGAACTGATGAGCTTGCAGACTGGCGTCAACCTGACGGGCGAGGTGCTCGGAGCCCGCAAGGACCAAAACAATGTGACATTGGACGGCCTCGACGTCAACGACCAGCAGAATCCTGACCCCTTCGGGTCCGTGTTGCCGATTCCTCTGGACTCGGTCCAGGAATTCCGCGTCACCACTGGCGGCGGCAACGCTGACGTAGGCCGCTCCTCCGGCGGACAGGTCTCGCTGGTGACCAAGCAGGGCACAAACCAATTACATGGATCGGCCTATGAGTTTCACCGCAACGCGCCGACTGCTGCCAACACCTTCTTCAACAAGGCCGCTGGCGTTCCGCGCGAACGACTGATCCGGAACCAGTACGGCGCTTCGTTGGGCGGGCCGGTCAAGACGAACCGAGCATTCTTCTTTGTGAACTATGAAGCGCGCCGCGACGCCCGGTCGGCGAGCCAGCAGCGCGTCGTTCCCTCGCAGGACTTAAGGCAGGGTGTCCTGACGGTTGCCGCCAAGAATGGCCGGGCCTATCGCCTGTCGCCGCAGCAGTTCAAGAAGGCTGACCCTGCAGGAATCGGGGTCAACTCGCTGATGCTCGACATCCTGAACTCGTTTCCTGTCGGAAATGACCCTGTTTCGGGCTCGGACGCTGGCCAGAACTTCGACGGCTTCCGGTTCAATGCGCCGCTGCACATCGACAACAAGGCCTATGTGGCTCGCCTCGATTTCAACGTGGACAGGAACGCCAGCCATCACGTATCTTGGCGCGGCACTCTAGCCGACAACGTCGCGGACAACGAGCAGGCGCTCGCCCGGTACCCGAACTTGGAGGGGTCAAAGCTGCTCGACAACAGTCGCGGCTTCGTCCTCAGCTACACGGGCTTGCTCGCGCCTGCGACGGTCAACACGCTCCGCTTCGGCCTGACTCGTCAAGGAGTGGCCGTCTCCGGGGCGGAAGGTCCGGTGTTCGATCTCTTTGACATCCACGAGATTCAGCCCTACGGCGTGCGGAGCAGCCAGCAGCAGGTCCCGGTCTACAACTTGTCTAATGATCTGATCTGGGCAAGCGGCAGCCACAATCTCAAGTTCGGCACCAACATCCGCGTGATCCGCAACAACCGGAGGACCTTCCGGGACGCATTCCCGGGGTTCTACCTCTTGCCAGACTTCCTGGGCGGCTTGGGAGCGGACATCCAGCGGGGTATCAACCAAGTGCTCCTGGAAATGACCGGCAACCCGGACATCGAGTTGGCGGACGATCAGCTCGCGACGATTGCCGGCGCGGCGCTCAATCTTACCGGGGCTATCACGTCCGTCAACGTGACGTACCAGTACGGTCCGGACGGGCAGATGCTGCCCCTGGGAACGCCTACGAATCGTCGGTTCGCCACCGACGAATACGAATTCTACTTCTCGGATACGTGGCGAGTGAGGCCCGGCTGGACCCTCACTGCCGGCCTACGCTACGGATATGCCCGGGTGCCGTACGAAGCCAATGGATTGCAGGGAGTCACCAGCGTACCTATGGAGCAGTACATGTTCGAACGGGTTGCGGCCATGGAAGCGGGGACTCCAGGCCATGAAATCCCTTCGGCCGACCTGACATGGATCCCGGGCGGGCCGCTGAACAACGGCCCGGACTGGTACCGCGATGATCGGAACAACCTGGCACCGCGGCTGGGGGTCGCGTACAGCCCGCAGGACCCAAGGGGGCTGCTGGGGGCGCTGTTCGGTGACAAGGGTGCGTTCCGCGTGGGAGCGGGGGTGTTCTTTGATCGGTTCGGGTCCTACCTCGTGACGCAGCAAGACTCGCTCGGGACTTTCGGCGTCCAGTCGGCCCAGTCCAACACGCAGACGTACAACTTCTCGACAGCCTTCCGCTATGATGGCACCTTCCCAGACCTGCCATTAGCGCCCAAAGGCGGATTCCCCTTTACGCCGCCACTCCACCGCGCCATTGTCGGGAGCGGCGTGGCCACGGCTTCGAACCTCAGAGCACCTTACTCGCTTCCGCTAACGGCGTCGTTCTCGCGGGCCGTCGGGGGCGGAATGGCCCTCGAAGTTGGCTATGTCGGACGGTTTGGCCGCAAGTTGTTGGGGCAGCACGACCCGGCCAGCCCGCTCATTTTCTTCAGGGATCCAAAGTCCGGCCAGACTCTGGCGGAAGCCTTCCAGGCCAACCGTACCCTGTTCGAAGACCAAGGCCTTACGAACCAAATGGCTGAGGCCGATCCGAGCCTCGTTCCCGTCCAGCCGTTCATCGAGAACATGTTTCCGGCCTTGGCGAACTTTGCGATCCCGGGTTCCGCGTCGGCCAACTTCTTCGTTGTCAACAACGCTTGGGGCCACGAATCGGAGCTTGACACGCTCGACCAGCTCGACCGGCAGCTCAATCCGTTCAACGGGACCGACTTCTATAGGGGCGACAACTCGTATCCGACGTGCATGGTCGTGACGGGCTGCCATACCTTCTTCGCCCGGCAGTTCAGCGCCATGCGGACGTGGGAGAATCTTGGGTCTTCGAACTTCCATGGCATGACGCTCTCGCTGCGCAAGCGCTTCCGTGACGGGCTCACGTTCGACCTAAACTACACGTGGTCGCACTCGATCGACAACGGCTCGGCCGCCGAGGGCAACCTTTCCGGTAACATCGACGCTCCAGGCTCCTTCTCGGAAACGGCTGCCAACATCGTCAACACGTTTCGGCGGGACCAGTCGGTGGGCAGTTCGGACTTTGACATCCGCCATCAGCTGAACGCCAACTTCGTCCTCAGCCTCCCGATTGGGCAGGGCAAGCCCCTCGGCGCGAACGTACCCGGCCTGCTCAACCACTTGATCAGCGACTGGCAACTTGCCGGATTGATGCGCTATCGCACCGGGCTGCCATTCGACATTGCCAATGGAGCCCGGTGGTCGACGAACTTCTACGGTGCCGGACGAGCCCTGATTGTCGGGCCCGTGCAGACCCAGAGCAGTGCCGATAACGTCGACGGTGTTCCCGGCGTGTTTGGAGATGGCCATGCGGCTGCTGCCAACATGCGCTTTAACCGGACCGGCCTGATCGGCCCGCGAAACGTCTTCCGTTCCGACGACCTGTTCAATCTGGACCTGTCACTGGGAAAGCGGTTTCGCATGCCGGCGGATGGCCACAGCCTCCAGCTTCGTTGGGAAGCCTTCAACGTCTTCAACAGCGTGAGCTTCACCCAAAGAAACCTGCAGCGCCGCTACGACCGCCCGGCGACTCTTGGCCAGTACCGATTCGCAGAGTCACCTCGAATCATGCAGTTCGCATTGCGGTACGAGTTCTGAACATCGAGGCTTGCGAGCGCGCCTCGCATCAGGGGCTTTCTCTCAGCGATCCGACGGTCTCTCGTGGCAGGTTGCACGCGGTCCCGGATCGCGAGGGTGTCGTAGCCAGCGGTGTGCCTTGTGGTCCTCAGCGCCGTTCCTGCCGCAGGATCGGCTTGGACGGATCGATCCTCCACCAAAGGAGCATGGACAAGAAGCACGAGCACGCGATCAACGCCAGCGGAATGTTCCACCCGTAACTGTCGATGAGCGCTCCGTATCCCACGCTCATGATGACACCGCCGGCTTGGCCTGCCGTATTCATGGCCCCGCTGACAGTTCCAGCGGCTTCACGGCCCACATCGGTGCAGACCGCCCAAGCGACGGGCAGCATCACGTCCGAGACTGCAAATCCGAGCGCAAGGACTAGGCTGGCCGCCACTCGGTCCTCAATGGCCAGCGAAAGCAGCATCAGAACACCGGCAGTGCCGATACCCGCCATTCCGACGGCCCTGCGCCCCCAGACCAGCCCAATCTTGGGAACGAGGCGATCGCTGACGGACCCGCTGGCGATGTTGGCGATCGCCGCCAGCACGAAGGGCAGTGCGGTGTATGCCGCGAGCTCCGAACTCTCCCAACCCTTCTCGGTCGAGAGATAGCTCGCGGTCCAGAAGAGGTACCAGTTCGACGCGTAGCAGAAGAAGTGGTACATGCCCAAGATGGCCCAGAAGTTCGAGCTGCGCAGCATCGCCGCTACAGGGGCGTGAGCTAGGCGCCGTGGGGATTCGCCAATGATGGCGACCTCACTGGAGTTCACGGCCGGATGGTCGGTCGGATGGTCGCGGAAGAAGCGCCACCACCACACGGCCCATACGACTCCCAGCAGGCTGAATACGTAGAACACGCTCCTCCAGCCCCAGCCTGCGATCAACGGCAGGACCAGCAGCGGCGACAGCGCTCCGCCGAGCCGGCTCGCCATGAAGATCAGCCCTTGGGCGCGGGCCCGCTGTCGAGCGGGGAACCAGCGTGATACCACGCACGACGCATTCGGATAGGCTCCGGCCTCGCCGGCGCCGAACATCGCTCGCACAAACAGCAGCTGGCCGAACGAGCGCGTAACGCCGGTCAGAGCGGTGAAGCCGGACCACCAGACGACGATCCTGGTCAGGATCAGGCGCGGTCCGAAGCGGTCACCCAGCCAACCGCCGGGAACCTCGAAGATGCCGTACGCGGCCAAGAATGCGGCCACGACCATCCCCCACTGAGCATTCGAAAGACCCAGATCGCGCTGCATCTCCGGCGCCGCGGAGTTGATGCAGACACGGTCCAGATAAGTGACGACCGACAGCAGGAACAGCCCCAACATGACCTTGCGGCGAACATTGCTGGGGCGTGATTCCTGAACGGCGGCGGCTTCGGTGGTCACGAGGAAACCTCCGCGGTGAGGCTACGCCGTGACCAGCGACCGCCGATGATCGGCGAGGAACTGCTCAAGCCCAATATCCGTCAGTGGATGGTTGAACAGCTTGTCGAAGACCTTGTAGGGCAACGTGCACACATGGGCCCCGGCGAGAGCGGACTCCTTCACGTGGAGCGGTCCGCGCGCCGATGCTGCCAAGACCTGAGTTGCGAAGCCGTACTTGTCGTAAATCGTCACGATCTCCCTGATGAGTTCGGCGCCGGGCTGCGAAATGTCGTCGAGTCGCCCCATGAACGGGCTGATGAGGTAGGCGCCGGCCTTTGCGGCAAGCAGTGCTTGCGTCGCCGTGAAGCACAGTGTCACGTTGGTCCGGATGCCCTCCGCCGTGAGCCTGCTGACGGCCTTGATGCCGTCCCGGATGAGCGGGATCTTGACCACGACCGAGTCGTGGATCTTGGCAAGATCCCGACCTTCCGCGACCATGGCGTCCGCCTCGGTGGCGACCACCTCGGCGCTGACGTCGCCGCCGATGATCGCGCATATCGCCCGGATCTGGTCGTGATGCTCGCGGCCTTCCTTCGCGATCAGTGAGGGGTTGGTCGTGACGCCGTCCACGATGCCGTAGGCGGCTGCCCTGCGAATCTCTTCCAGATTCGCGCTGTCGATGAAGATCCTCATCTTATGGCTCTCCTTGTCGTCGTCTCGGTCTGCCCGGCGTTGGCCGGGGGAATCCAGCGGCAGCTGAACGTGATTGCTAGCGCTCGACTCCGTGCTCTTGTTCCGGGGCCTGGTCTTCCTCCGCGAGCGAGACCTCCAGTTCGGCCAGCTTGCGCCGCAAGCTCTCCACCTCCCCGGCGTCACGCTCGGCCGGGGCGGATCGTCTCCACTCCTCGAGTCCTCGGCTCCAGTGGCGTTTGGCGTCTGCGACACGGCCCAGCTTGAAGTACACATCCCCCAAGTGCGTGTGCACAACCGGGTCGTCCTTGTACTGTTCCAGCGACTTCTCAAGGAACTTGGCCGCTAGGTCCAGCTTGTTCTGCCGGTAATAGACCCAGCCGAGGCTGTCGAGATACGCGCCGTTGTCGGGCTCGAGGTCGAGTGCCTTCTGGATCAGGTTGTGCGCCTCATCAAGGTGCATGCCGCGGTCAGCGAACATGTAGCCGAGATAGTTCAGTGCGCCGGAATTGTCCGGCGCCAGCTTGAGCAGCTCCCGGAAGCGGGCCTCTGCCTTGTCGTACTCTTTGGCGCGCTCGTGCATTGAGCCGAACGCGAACAGCACCGCGATTCGCGCCTGGTCCGTCCGCACCATTGCGCTGGCCCGGTCCAGCGCCTGCTTCGCCTTCTCGAACTGCTTGGCCTTTCCGTAGATGCGGGCGGTCGCCAGTGCGACCTCCAGGTCGTCGGCACCCGCAGCGGCCATCCGCTCCGCCGCCTTGATCGCTTGCTTGGTCTTTCCGCGATCGGACAAGATCCCGGCGAGCAGGTTTGCCAAGACGATATTGTCGGGAAAGTCATCCGACGCGCGGGAAGCCTCGAGTTCGGCGCGTTCGAAATCGCGCGCCATCCGCCAAGTCTCGATCACCTGTACAAGTGCTCGCGGCCGCAGGTCACCGTCGAGGGCGTAAATCTCCTCGAACGCTGCCACAGCTCGACCGGGTTCGCCATTCTCTCTGTACAGCACTCCCAAGCGTTCCAACAGCATCAGGCGCCGTCGCAGCTCGTTTGGGCTGTATTCGTCCTTCCGGCCGCTCTCTAGCACTTTGGCCAGCCGCTCGATCGCGTCGGCGACCCTTCCTTCCGCGGACAGGAGCGCAATCCCCTCGAGTTCCACTTGGAGCGAATTGGGGTCGATCGTTTGGGCGCGCTCAAGGGCCTCTCGCGCCTCGTCGAAATTCTTCTGCGACCTCTGGATCATCGCGATACGCAGGAAGTACTCCGCCTCCTGCGGGTCCACTTCGGCCAAGTCCGCGTACAGTCCGAGGGCGCGCTCCAGCCGCCCTGAGCGGAATAGGTTCTCGGCAAGGCGCTGACGTACGCGCAACGTGTTGCCGCCTTCCCGGATCAGACGCTCGTACAGATCGGCTGCATCTTCCGTCCGTCCCGCCTGCTCGTAGGCCCCGGCCAGAGCATTGAGGTGCTGGCGGCTGGTGGAACCCTGCTCCACCACCCGCTCGAGTTCGGTGATGGCCGCTTCGATCCGGCCGCGCTCCAACAGCAGGTACGCCAGGCTCACGCGTGCGTCGAGGTTGCCCGGTTCGAGTTCGACTGCACGCCTCAGTATCTCGGTGGCCGTCCGGGGATCGCCCGCCAATACCTTCAGGCGTCCTAGGTCGAGATGGTTGGCGGGATTGTCGGGTTCAAGCTCGACGAGCTTCTCAAACTGGTCGATCGCCTTTTCGAGGTACTCCCTCTTGGGAGACTGCCGATCCCGGCCATAATAGCCGCGGTATATTCCGCCCAACAAGCGCCGGACCTCAACATTCTCGGCGTCCTTTTCGAGAATCTCGTCGGCCAGACCCACGGCCTTGGCTAGGCGGTTCGTGCCAGCGAAGAGCTCCATCATCGCCAGCCGAATGACCACTGATCCGGGATCCTTGGCCAATGCCGCCTCGTACTCTGCTACGGCCCGGTCATAGTATTCGGGCCGCCCGTACTGCTCCACGAATTGGTGGTACAAGTGCCCGAGAGCAAAGTGATAGTAGGACTGTCCGCGGGGCTCTGTGAGCGTGTCGGATTCGCCCGTCCGCTGTTGGCCAAATATCAGGCCGAGCGGGTTGGCCAGCAAACAGGCAAGAGCGGTCGCCCGACCCAGCGCGCTGAGGCGCAATGCTCCCCCTGAATCCGCGTACCGGAAGGCCATCGCCACTGCACAGTATACCCGTTTGGCGCCTTACGCAGTCGGCTCCCGTGGGTCCGGAAGGCTCAGGCCCTTCCATCGCCTATGAATCCAGAGCCACTGCTCGGGAGTCTCCCGGACGAGGCTTTCAATGGCACGCTGGAAGCGCTGGGTGTTGACGGCAACGTCGCGGGCCGGGTCCCCGCTGCGCAACAGCTCGACCTCCGGCCGGTAGGTGACCACGTGCTTCCGCCTCACCGCGTCCCAGCGGGCGGCGGCCGGCACGACAGCGGCCCCGGTCCGCAGCGCCAGCTGGGCGGGGCCCTTGTTCGCGGCAGCCCGCAATCCGAGAAAGTCGACCTGAACGGCCTCGTCGCCTGATGCGTGCTGGTCGGCCAAGATCCCAATCGTGCCGTTGGCAGCCAGGCTCCTCAGGATCTCCCGCGCCGCGCTGCGCTTGTCGATGACCCGATTGCCGTGGGAGCGGCGCCGGGACTCGACCAGCGCGTCCACCAGCCGGTTCGGCAGGGGGCGGACGACGACCCCCATGGGTCCCAGCACCGCACCATGGGCCAGCGCGCCTAGCTCCCAGTTGCCCAGATGCGCCGTCAGCAGCAGCACGCCACGGCCCTTGGCGTGGGCGCTCAAGAAGTGATCCAAGCCGACGAAGTCCACATGCCGCCGGATCTCGGCCTCAGACCAGCCGGGGAGCTTCGCCAAAGCGACCGCGACGCGCCCCAGATTGCGGTACACAGACCGCAGAACGGAGCGCCGGCCCGAGGCGTCCAGCTCCGGCATCGCCAGCCGGAGATTTGCATCCGCGACCAACTTCCATCGGCGGACAGCTTTGCCAAGCGCAAGCCCAACGCACTCCGCCACCCGCACGGCCGCACCCTCAGGTAGGCGCTCAAGCACCCACAAGAAGATTGCTGCGGCCACGTACTCGATACGGTGCACGGCTACCCGGCGGTCTTGGCATCCGCCCGTGCCCCCGGCATGACCAGCTGCTCGCCGCGATCTGCCGCCGGCAGCGGCGGAGCGCTATCCGGCAACGCCTTCAGGATGCCATCTGGAAGGCCCGCGGCTGGTAGAGCCACTCTACGATGTTGCCCTCGTGGGGCTGCAGCCAGTTGAGCCGCACAGTTGGGATCGGGCCGATGTTCAGCCTGTCGATGGTCGGGCACGTGATAAGGCGCCGCCGCAGGCTCGGGTCTTGCGTGATCCCCGTACACACCAGTGTCGGGCCGATGCGGTCGACCATCTCGTCCTGCGGGCACTCGACCACGCTGACGAAGGGGAACATGAACTCCTTGTTTGCGAGCGGGTGTTCCGGGGACTCGCAGTGGACGACAGTGGGCAGCAGGTACGAGCAGTGCTCCCGGGTCACGGCCCGAGAGTCGGTCCTCAATCCTGCGGTCACGTCGGTGGCACCGCCGTTCGCCAGCAGATCGTCAATGAGACCGGAAATGGCCTCCCCCGCGCCCGCTACCGTGAACGCCGCCAAGGCCGCTTCGGGATCGCGCGGGTCCTTCGGCCGCACTTCGCACAGGCGGCGCGCGATCGCGTCCGCGATACGGCGACCGTGCCGGGGCACCCAGATGGACGAGGCGTTGATGCAGCTGCGGCCGCTGTTCGCGAACACGCTGTCGACCATCAGATCCAAGTGATCCTCCCACGAGTCGACTGTGTCGTCGGCCAGCAGGATCTTGCTGTAGCCTGGTCCGTGCACCTGTACGCCGGGGTTGCTCTTGTACAGGTCGATGGTGGCTTGGCCTCCAAATACCATCGACCTCCGGCAGCCCCTGACCACGGTCTGGCCAACGGCCTGCCCGTGGTACACCGAGATGGCCTCCTTGGGGATGCCGGCCTCGATCATCGCCACCGCCATGCGGTATGGCGCCCACGGCTCCTGCGATCCTGTCTTGAGGCAAAGGCCCACCTGGAGGGGAATGGCCGGCAGCCACAGGGTATGGACGCCGGGGGAGTTGCTCGGCAGGACAGCCCCGAGGACCTCAGCGTTGGCGTGGTAGCTCAGCATCCTGCCGTCGCTGTCGTAGCCGTAGCCGCGGGACAGCACGGTGAAGTCCAGGCCCCGGGTCAGCGAGTCCATGATCCGTCCCATATCCCGGCAGACGCCAACGATCTTTGCCATGTTGGAGCGGCAGAGCGATTCTGGCAGCCCCGTCGTGGAGGACTGCTGCCGGATGAACTCGTCGGGATTCTGACTGGTTGAGCCGAGCGGCAGCTCGGCGCTCTCGAAGAGGTCCCCTGCAACCTTTAGCCGGTCGATGATCCTGGTCGGTGACTCCGCCCGCAGCGCGTCTTGGGCACGCGCCGCAAGCTTCAGGTCACGCTTGACCATCGCCGCCAAGACGTGGCTTACCTCGGCCACCGGCTCGCCCGTGTCGAAGTGCACCGTCTGCTTCGTGTCGAGGCTTTCGTACGGCACGCCCCATCGCAGCGCTGGCAAGTGAATCATGCCCCTAGTCTAAGTCGCGACCGGCTGCAACGAGCCATTGCACTTCGGGACGTTCGAGCAGCTGCGCTGCGTTGGCAAAGCCGCCCTCCTGACCCTCGGGAATGCCCGACGGGAAACGGCAGATCGAGGTCTTCGCCGAGAGGCGAGCGGATCCCTCGATTCCGGGACCGCGGTCCGACCGGTGCTATTGGACGAAGCCCGATGCCGAGAGCGCAGCAGACACGCGGGAACGAAGGACTTCTGTGGCCTCCGACCAGCGCCGCAGTACGGCCCAGGCCCTTACCGCGCTTATCCGAAGTGGTACGTGCCCTCGCCTTGGTTCCAATAGACCTTCTTGTTCGACCGCAGGGCAAGTGTCGCCAGATGTCCCGTGACGGCAGCCTCATGGCCGAGTTGTGCCGGGCAGTTCAGCTCCGCGCCGTGGGCGATCGCGTCGATGAAGTTCTTGAGGTGGTCGTTGGTCGAGTTGGACTCGTTGAAGTCCCTGCGTGCGTCGAAGTGCATCTCGGGACGAGACACGACGGATTCGGGCAGGCCCCGCGCCTTCTCGGGATAGACGTTGAGATAGCGCAGGTTCATGATCTCCATCACGCCCTCGCTGCCGCAGAGCTGCTCGCCGTACCCGTAGTGGGACGTGCTGAAGGCCGCACTGTAGTTGATGTGGAAGTGGTCGTCGTACTCGAACCCGGCCGTGACCGTGTCCGGAACCTCGCGGTCGTCCTGCGTCCAGTAGTGGACACCGCCGTTGCAGACCACCGAGTCGCAGTAGTGCCGCCCCGTGATCATGTGGATTGCGTCCGTCTGGTGGACGAGCAGGTCGGTCGAGATGCCTCCCGAATAGTCCCAGTACAGTCGCCATTGGAAGTAGCGCTGCTTGTTGAACGCCGTGGCACGCGCCGGACCGAGAAATTTCTGGTAGTCCGTATTGCCGGGCTCGGAGTCTGCAGGGATCGTGTAGCGCCAGGCGGGGGAGGTGAGCGCACTGTTGCGGTACCAGAAGGCCCGGGCGTAGACAACCTTGCCGAGCACTCCGGAGTCATAAATCTCCTTGGCCTTTGCATAGAGCCTCGAACTGCGCCTTTGGGTGCCGACCTGGAACAGCTTGCCGCTGGCCTCAACTGCCTTGAGGATCTCGAAGCCTTCCTCAATCGTGTGCGAGAGGGGCTTCTCGCAATACACGTGCTTGCCGGCCTCGAGAGCCGCTATCGCCATGTCGCGGTGCAGGTGCTCCGGCGTCATGATCACGACCGCGTCGATCTCCGGATCGGCCAGCATCTTGTAGTAGTCGTTGTAGGTCTCTGGCGCAGTCCCCTGATCGCTGATGACGTCGTCCTTGGTCTTGGCCAAGCGCGGGGAGAAGGTGTCGCAGATCGCCTTGATGGAGGCATCTTCCTTCGCGACCCTCATCATCGTGCGGATGTGCCGGCCGCCACGGTTTCCGAGGCCGACCCAGCCGAGCTGCACCTTGCTGCCGGTCGCTTGCGCGCTCAGCAGGGCAGGTGCCGCGGCGACGGATGCCGCGAACGCGCGTCGAGACATGGATGTACTCATAGTTCCCTCCAGTCTATGGCATCGGCGCCGCGGCGAGTCGGCCGTTCCTTGGGTGTCCGTCGGGAAGGCCCTACCACTCGATTAGGGGCTTGATCACTCCGTCGCGGTAGTCGGCCATGGTCTCGAAGGCCTCTTGCCCGCGCTCTAGCGGGAAGCGGTGGCTGATGATGTCCTCCGAGTGGATCGCACCGCTCTTGAGGAGTTCAAGGGCGTCGTGGTCGTTGCCATTAGACCGCTTTTGGACATGGATGGTCGCCTCCCGGTCCAGTGCGGTCCACAGGTCTATCGGCACTCGTGATTCCGACGGTATGCCGACCAGCACCAAGCGCCCACCCGGACGCAGGCAGGAGATCGCCGCGCTGATCGATTCCCGTTTGCCTGCAGCGTCGATCACCACGTGCGCCCCGCACCCCGTGAGGTCCATCACGGCATCGACAGGTGATTCGCGGCTCACATTGACGGTAGCGTCTGCGCCCAGGTCGCGGGCGCGCGCCAAGCGGTGGTCCAGCGGGTCCGCGGCCACGACCTTCGCGGCGCCTGAAATCCTCGCCAAGGCCACGCCTATCAGGCCGATCGGGCCGGCGCCGATGACCGCTACGGACTCTCCGATGCGCAGGCCGGCCAGCTCGTAGGTGTGCAACAGCACAGCGAGCGGCTCGATGAAGGCAGCGTCGGCGAAGGTCATCGAGTCCGGAACGCGGACCAGATTGCGCCGGGGCATCACGGCGAACTCGCGCAGCGATCCGGGGATCTCGCGGCCCATGAAATCCGCCCGTAGCGCTAGGTTCTGACGGCCGGTCCTGGTGAATTCGCACTCGCGGCGCACCACGAACGGTTCGACGGCCACCTTCGCGCCGGTGGGCAGGTCAGAGACTCCAGGCCCGCAGTGGACCACATCGCCGGCCGGCGCGTGGCCCCCCACGGATGGGTACACTGCGGCGGTGGCGGCAAAGATCGGAAGAGCA
>JAJDWM010000608.1 GCA_022825595.1 Bryobacterales bacterium
CAGGCAGGGCATCTTCCTCTACGCCGTCTCTCAACTGACCTACAACACGGACTGCTGCGGCTTCAGCGTGGAGCTGCGCAGGCTTTCGCTCGGCAACGCCCGCAGCGACAACCAGATTCGGGTGAGCCTAGCCATCGCCAACGTCGGCTCCTTCGGGACACTGCGACCGGCAGAGCGAATGTTCTGAGAGCACTGCAGCGGGGATCGCACTCCCGATGCCAGGATTGCGCACGCCGGCCCGGATTTGCGATTCTGTCGGGACTAGGCATTGAGTCCCGCCGGCCCGCCTGGGATCGGGGACGCCGGCACCAGCGGCCGCGAGTGGGGGCACTGCCAAGCTGATCCTGATGGCATCCTTCCGCTTCGTGCACTCTGCTGATGTGCACCTTGACAGCCCACTGAAGGGGCTCGCCAAGGTCGAGGGCGCTGCGGCCGAGCGGATTCGCTCGGCGACGGGTGAGGCCTTCCGCAACCTGGTCAGTCGCACGATTCAGGAAGAGGCCGCATTCCTGGTGATTTCGGGCGACCTCTACGACGGGGACTGGCAGGACTACCAGACAGGCCTGCGCTTCGTGGGACAGATGGGGAGGCTGCGGCAGGCAGAAATCCCGGCATACCTGATCTACGGCAACCATGATGCCCAAAGCTCGATCACGCGAAGTCTGCGTTTGCCCGACAACGTCAAGGTCTTTTCGACTCGGACACCGGAGACCGTGCTCCTAGAGGAGATAGGCGTGGCGTTGCACGGCCAGGGATTCAAGACCCGGGACGTCCGGGACAATCTGGCCAAGTCCTATCCGGCGCCGGAGCGCGGCGCGTTCAACATCGGCCTGCTGCACACGGGACTTGCCGGAGCGGAAGACCACGCCCCGTACGCTCCCTGCACGCTCGCTGAACTGAGGGACAAAGGCTACGACTACTGGGCGCTGGGCCACATCCACAAGCCGCAAGTGCTGCACGAGAGGCCGCACGTAGTCTATTCCGGAAACGTGCAGGGGCGGCACATCCGCGAGACCGGAGCGCGGGGCGCCATGCTGGTGACGGTTGAGGACGGCGCCGTCCGGGCCGTAGAACACATGGCCCTTGACGTGGTCCGCTGGGAACTGCTGCTCTGCAAAGTCGATCATTGCGAGACATTGGTCGACGTGCATTCTGAGGTCCGCGCGTGCGTCGAGCGGGCTGTTGGGGAGCGGGCCGACGGGCGCCTGCTGGCGTGCCGCATCGAGATCACTGGCCGAGCGGCCGCGCACCACGCCGTTCTGGCGGCGCGGGAAGAGTTGCTGGCAGAGGCTCGGGCAGCCGCCTTGGGCCTTGGAGCCGAATCGGCGTGGGTGGAGAAGGTCATCACGAAGACCCGGATTCCAAGGGGCAAGAAGCTGGATCCCTCGCTCGTGGAAGCGATGGGAAGTCTAGAGGACGCCCGCTCGGACGAGGCCCTTCTCAACGAGCTGCGCGATCGTTTCCGAATATTCGTCGCAAGGCTTCCCCACGAAGTGCGGGACGGTGCCGATAGCCCGCTGCTGGCTAGCGCAGCCTCAACTGACATGCGAGCACTCGTCGAACTTGCAAGGCCGTATGCGCTCGCGCGGCTGCTTGACAAGAGGTGAAGACCCTTGCGAATCCGACGCCTTGACCTCGTTCGGTTCGGACGCTTCACGGACGCGGCCATCGACCTCCCCTCCCAGACACCGGACCTGCACATAGTCACCGGGCCTAACGAAGCCGGGAAATCTACCGTTCGAACCGCGCTAGGGGACCTGCTGTTTGGGATTCCCACCCGCAGCAGCCTCAACTTTGTGCACAAGTACGCCCGCATGCGTCTGGGAGCCGCCTTGGAGACGGACACCGCCCAACTGGAGTTCCTAAGGCGCAAGGGACGCACGAGGACCGTGCTGCTGCCGAACGGCGATCCGGCGCCGCAGGGCGAGCGTGCCTTGGCGCCGTTCCTGAACGGGGTTGATCGTTCATTCTTCGAGCGAATGTTCAGCTTGGACCAAGAGCGGCTCCGCAAAGGGGGCCAAGAAATCCTAGAGGGAGGAGGTGACGACGCTGGCCGGAAGCTGTTCTCGGCCGGTGCCGGAATCCAAGACCTGCAGAAAACGCTCGCCGAGCTTGACGCTGAGGCGAACAGCCTATGGGGCCCCAGGAAGTCCGCGAACAAGGCGTACTTCGTCGCGCATGCCAAGCTCCAGGAGGCCGATGTCCGCAAACGTGAGCACAGTGTGAGCGCGACGCGCTGGAATGCCCTGAGACGGGAGAGCTCCAAGACTAAGAAGGAGTATCAGAAGCTCTCGGAGGAAGCCCAAGCTTTGGAGTCGGAGATCCACAAGATCTCTAGGATCCGGCGGATCGCGAAGAGCGTCGCCGACCTCAAGCGCACTGAGGCTGACCTAGCGTCGCTTGGGCCGGTCAAGGACATCCCCCAAGATGCAGCCAAGGTGCTGGCGGATGCCGAGGCAGTCCAGCAGAACGCCCGGCTGCGGATCGGAGAGATTCGACGCAGCCTAGAAGACAACAAGGAAGAGAGGGGCACGATCCGATGGGATGCCGCTGTGCTGTCGCACGCAGCCGACGTCAAGCAGTTGAATACGGAACGCATCAACGTCGACAAGGCTCAGCAAGACCTGCCCAAACTGCAGCAACGCCTCCACAACAGGGAACGCGAACTCGTGGGAATGGCCGCCAACATGGGCTGGGCCGAGAACGGGGCAAGAGCGATCTCGGCACGCCTGCCCGACCGCGAGCAGCTTGAGCAGGCCCGAAGGCTCCTCGGTGCCTGGAGGGACCGGTCAGCCGACACCGTCGCCGCTCATCAGGCGCTGGAAGAGGCGGAGGAAGGACTGGCGAGGATTCGGATCAGGCTTGGAGAATACGGCGAAGCCAGAGACGTGGAGACGCTGCGGTCCACCCTAGCGCACGTCCGCAAGTCCAGAGGAACGCTCGGTGCCAGCATCGACTCGGCACACCTCGAATCGAATGCCGCCGAGACCGAGGTGGCTAGTCTGTTTCAAGAGCTGGATCCGCGCCCCGAGACAGTCGACGAGCTACAGTCCTTCGCAACTCCGGCCCCGGAACGCGTGCAGCAGTACCGGGACGAATGGGTGCGGCTCGAGACGAATCGGCGCTCGTTGCGAGCAGATCTGGCGGCCAAGCAACGAGAGCTAGCGAAGCGAGATCGGGCCCGGGAGCGTATTCTCTCCGAAGAAAAGCCGGTGCGCGAGGCGGACCTCATGGACGCCCGACGAGAGAGGGACCGGCTCTGGGCAAGGATCCGGAAATGGATCCTTGCCCAGGGCCGTCCGACTGCGATCGACTCCGCGCCTGACCTTGACCCGGGCGCTGAAGTGTCTCGCTTCCAAGACGCCGTCAGGCACGCTGACGACCTTGGTGACCGCCGGTTCGAAACGGCGCGTGCAGTCGCTAGGCTGGCCGAGGCTGACCGGGCGGTGGACGAGGCCACCGAGGAGATTCGGCAGGTGCGTGAGGAGTTGGAAGACCTCTCACTGGAGCAGGGACGACTTAGCAAGAAGTGGGGGACCAAGTGGTCGCTGGCTCCGTTTGAGCCGGGTGATCCATTGCAGATGCTGGAGTGGATCGGGCAGTACGGAAGCCTCAAGACCGCCGTCCTGCGCTCGGAGAAAGCGCGCAGCAGCTTGGCCCTCCTTATCGAACGGGAACAGGAGTCGTCGCAGGCTGTGCTGCATGAACTGGAGCGGGCCGGCGCGGACGCAAAGCGGTTGGAGGGCCGGCGATTGGGGGAAATCCTTGAGTTCGCAGAAGGCCGCCTGCGCGAGCACGACCGAGAGGCCGAGGCGATCCGGCACCTCAGAAGGGACCTGCGGACTGCCCAGATCGCGCACCGAGCGAAGCGCAAGGTGCTGCAGGACCGGGAGGCAGCTACCAGGCGCGCGCGCCACGATTGGCTCGAGTGCGCCCAACGACTAGGCATAGACCCGTCGGCCAAGGCCTCGGAGGCGCAGGCGCGACTAGGGGACATCGGCGCCATGCGCGAAGTCAACAACAAGGCCACGGAACTCCGCAAAGATCGCATCGAGAAGATCCAGCGGGACCTTCGGCGGTTTGAGACCAGAGTCGCCGAAGTTGCAGAGGCTGTCGGAGCATCCTTGTCGGAGCGCGGACCACGCGAGACCAGCCAGCAGTTTGAAAGAAAGCTGGAAGAGGCGCGAGAGGCAAAGAAAAGGGCGGACGAAACGGACCGGAACATTCGTATCCTAGAACAGCGCATTAACGAGCTTCAGACTGAAGACCGCTTGGCGGCTGCCGAGATACGCCGGCTGCGAACGGTGGCTGGCGTGGATGACGTCGAAGGGCTGCGCGCTGAGGTCCGCAAGGCTGATCGGCACCGGGAGCTGACCGCCGCACGGAAGAGTGCGGTAACCGAGATCCGCGAAGGAGGCGGTGGCCGACCCCTCGCCGTTCTGAGGGGCGAGTGCGATTCGGTCGAACTGGACGAACTGCGTCCGCGCGAGCGGCATCTGCGGACAGAGCTGGAGGAGAAGCAGAAGGCCGCGCAAGAGGCTGCGATCCGGCAGTCCCACGCCGCCAAGGCATTCGAGAGAGTGGGCGGCAGCGACGCAGCCGCCCTGGCCGAGGCCGCCCGCCAGGAAGCCCTCGCCGAAATTGCGGAGGTCGGCGAGCGATTCGTTCAGGTCCGGGCGGCAACTTGTCTGTTGCGATGGGCCATCGAGCGCTACCGGACGAAGAAACAGGGACCCATGCTCGAACGGGCGGGGCGGCTCTTCTCCGAACTGACGCTTGGTTCCTTCGACCATCTCGAAGTCGACCTCAATGACAAGGACGAAGCCTGCCTGGTGGGCCGCCGTAACTCCGGGGAGAGGGTTCCCATGGAAGGAATGAGCGATGGTTCGGCCGACCAACTGTACCTAGCCCTGCGCATCGCTGCGCTGGAGGACTATTTGGAAGCGGCACAGCCAATGCCGTTCGTGGCGGACGACCTGTTCGTCAACTTCGACGACAGCCGCGCCGCAGCGGGATTTCGGGTACTGGCGTCCCTAGCAAACCGGTGCCAAGTGATCTTCTTCACGCATCATGCCCACCTCGTCGAGGTGGCGCGGTCTGCCGTGCCCACGCCAGTGCATGTCGTGAGCATGGACGGCTGACTGTCTGCCGCGGTGGGTTGCGGCACCCCCAGCCCTATCTTCCACAAGAG
>JAJDWM010000137.1 GCA_022825595.1 Bryobacterales bacterium
AATTGCTGGCTGAGGATGCCCTCTGAGTCACGGTAGTAGCCTTCGACTACAGCCCCAGCCGCGCCCAGCGCCCGGGCGCGAATCGTCATGAGTTCGCCCCATAGCGCGAAGTCGGTGTCTCGAGCGGCGCACACGTACACCTCGCCTGCCTTGAGGTCGTCAAGGGCCTCGAGCATCAGCCCGAAAGGCCGTTCGCGGAAGAGGCCCTCATGGTCCTCCGAGATGCGCTCCGCAACCAAGGGCATGGCGCGGCCCACAACACGCATTCCGGCGTCCAGCGGCCGCACTGACGGCGGCAGGAATTGCGCGGTCAGTCCGATTTCGTCCATGACATCGCCGACCACTGCCGGGAAAAGTTCCCGGGAAATGAGGTCGAACAGTTCCTCGTCGGACTGCCACAGCCCGGCCACTTCAAACGTTCCCCTGTGCGTCGGCACGTCCTTCGATCGGCGACATGCGCAGATCCTGGCCGTACTGCGCGATGCGTTCGAGCACGAGCTGCGCCCGACGCACCCGCTCTCGCGAGAGGCGGATTGCGGTGGGCTCGATGTGCGTGCCGCTCGGATAGATGTCAGGCGCGTTGCGAAGGCCGAGCTTGACGTACAGCGGTGCGCCGCACCGCACGAAGTCCGGCACTTCGTAATGGCGGACGAATCCGCCGATGTTGTCGGGCGCCTCGACGTAGAGGTCGATGGGGGCGTCGATCGCCTTGCGGATCGCCGCGAGCTGCGCGAGCGAAAGGTCCGAGGGCACGTTGACGGTGGTCGCTCCCAGATCTTCCAACAGCCGGGCTGAGCTTGGGTTTGCGGGCGCCATCATCACCGAGGTCTTGAGGATCAGGTCCCCCGGAAAGTCGCCGGAACGCTTGAGCCGCCCCAAGATCTCCAGCAGGCCGATGTCGGAGACCAGGATGCTGCGGATTCCGAGCCGCACCGCCCGACGGGCATCCTCGAGCGCGTATACCAGCTGGTCGCTGCCGCGCAAGCTCAGGCCAAGCGCCTTGCCGGCGGCAGAGTAGGCCTGCGCGCCGATGTCGAACGTGGCCCGCGGGCCGATGAAGAGGTTGACCTCGACCCCCGCCTCGTCGCCAAGTTCCGCCATTTCCCGGATCTCGTCGTCGCACAGCAGCATGATGCCGCTGCCCTGGCTGACCCGATGCACGGGAACAGCCCTGGCCCGGCCCTCCTCGAGCACGGCCCGCAAGCTGGCGGGACCTTCGGTGCTGGGGATTTCGATCCTGAATTGGCCGCCGTCCGGGAATCGCTTGGGGGACGGCTCCGGGGGGTCGTCTGCGGCGGGCAGGCCGAGCTTGGCCAGCGCCTTCCGGCTCTCGCTCATCCTCACGGCGGGTTCTCCCTCACCACCAGGCCCGTCCGGTCCAAGTGCGGGAACATCACCTCGGCGGGACACCCTGCTCGCCCAAATTCATGGGCCACCGCGTGCACCGCATCCACTCGGCCCGTATCGTACAGCACCAGGACCGCAGGCCCCGCTCCGCTGAGGGCACATCCCAGCAGCCCTTCCGCACGCATCCGCAGGATGTTTGCGAGCCCGGGCACGTGGCGTTCTCGGTACGGCTGGTGCAGCCTATCCTCGAACGCTACGGGAAAGGCGTCCCTGTCGCCCTTCAGGAGTGCTGCCACGAGGAGTGTGGCGCGCTGAATATTAAAGACCGCGTCCGCGCGCCGGTACGAGTCTGGAAGCGCTGCCCGCATGGATGCCGTCGAGAGCGGAAAGTCTGGGCAGACGATCGCGACGGAGAAGGCTCTGGGCACTTCTAGCCGAACTGCCCGCGTGACCCCGTCGTCGCCGATTGCGGCCGTCGTGACCGACCCTAGGACAGCTGCGGCCACATTGTCGGGGTGACCCTCGATGCGAGCAGCCTCGTCAAGCAGGCGGTGCTCGTCCCACTTCAGGCCGAGCGTGTAGTCCGCCAGCACTACGCCTGCCACAAGGGCGGCCGCACTCGACCCGAGACCCTTGCCTACGGGGATCTCATTGTCAATCTCCAGCTCGACGGGAGGAAGCCGTCGCCCCAGTGACTCCGCGACATCCCTGGCGGTCGCGAGGATCAGGTTTTCTGACCCGGTAGGAATCTGGTCCGCGTCGCGCCCGCGTACGCTAATGGACTGCTCGGCCGCGGGTCGAAAGCGGCATTCTAGGTACAGGCCGACGGCTAGGCCCAAAGTGTCGAACCCGGGTCCGAGATTCGCGCTTGAGGCCGGCACGCGAACCTCTGTCCGGCCGCGCATCTCCCGAATCATAGCGCAGCGCCGGACCGTTCCTTCGACGGCGTTGCCGGTCCCAGCGTTCCCCGGTTGGCCCCCTCGTCAGTCGAACGAGAGAAAGTAAACGATGCCCGTCACCGTCACGAGAACGACAGTGGTCCATTGGGGGTCCCACCGTCCGCGGATTCCCGTCGCCGTCTGGGTCGCTGCTGCAACGGCGGCCCGGGTGCGCTCCTGCCAGCCCGAGCCTGTTCCGCGGAACGTGCCTCCCCGCCGGCAGCTGCCGAGCGTCAATCCGGCCAGCGACTCCCGGCTGGCCGGGCCGACGAACGCCGTGTGGCCCGCCATCACCGCCGCTGTCACTGCCACGGCCCAGAAGTAGCCCCACCATACGCTGGTTATCTCCAGCGGAAGCGGCCAGCCGAGGCGGTCGCCGAGCATTGACAAGAGACCGAAGCACATTCCGGCCAGCAGGCCCGCCATTCCTGAGCCCTTCGATGCCCTGGTCAGGGCGCCGATAGCGAAGACCGTCGCCAGGGGCACAACCGCAACGCTTGAGAGGCGCAAGTAGAAAGACACCATGCCCTGATCGAGGAAGGGCACGTAGGCGAATGAGACCGCGATGCACAGGGCCGAAGCCGCCCGCGTCGTCGAGAGGCTGGCACGCTCCCCGGCTCCGGGCACGAGGAACCGGCCGAACACGTCGCGCGTGAAGACCGCGCCAAGCGCCGAGCCGATCGAGTCGTAGGTCGACATGCAGGCCGCCAGCACTCCGGCCAGGACAAGCCCCGCGACGAGCCCGCTCGCATGGTCCGCGAACAGCCGCGGGAACGCATCGTCCACACGCTCCAGACCGGGGTAAATCGCCCGCGCCGCAATGCCCATCGTCACTGTGCACCACGTAACAAGGATCAGCACGGCAGAGGCGACCGCCGCCGCACCTCGCATGTCCCGCGCGCTGCGGCATCCAAGAAGTCGCATTGCTTGGGAGTGGTTCACGATCGAGTAGGCCACGTGCACGGTGATCCACCCGAACAGCACCAATGCGAGCGGGGCTCCCGGCCCGGCCAAGCCCGAGTAGGCCAGGACCTGACGGGGAAGGTCCGGATCCAGATCACCGAGGCGCTGCTGGATACCGTCCCAGCCGCCAGCCCCGCGCCAGGAGAGGATCCACAGCAGGCCGGCGCCGGCCACGATGGCCAATGCCTGCAGCGAGTCTGTCGCGACCACCGTCCTCAGGCCCCCGCTGGCCGTGTACCAGGCCGCCAGCGCGGCGAGCCCGACCACCAGCCACCACGCCGCACCTCCCCAGCCCGTGAGCAGGCCCAGCAGCAGGAACAGCGAATAGGCCATGTTCCCCATGACGTGAGTTCGCTGCTGGATCTGGACCAGCGCTCCCAGCAACCTGACGCCCGGACTGAACCTTGCCTCGAGGTACTCCGCGTTCGTGAAGAACCCGGAACGGTAGACCGGGACCAGGACCGCGCTGGTCAGCAGCAGCCATCCGATCGGCAGGCCTAGCCACCACGTGGTCAGGTAGGAGATGCCGTAGGTGTAGGCCCCTCCCACCACCGCTACGAAGTCCCCGCTGTCGATGGCGGTCGCGAACAGAGACAGTCCGACCGCGGGCCAGGCCAAACGGCGGGCTGCAAGTTGCCAGCCGGTCGCATCCCGCGGGCGCTTGGACCTCAGCCAGCCCGCCGCTGCAATCGCAACGTTGACGCCTAGGGCCAAGGCCCAAGCGGTAGCAGTCACGTCCAGCGTCGGCCTAGCGAGCTGTCAGGGCTTTGACGAACTCTGCAGCCTCGCTACGGTGGGCACGAATCGCGCTCTGCAGCGAGCCGAACCCGGGAGGGCCTGCAACGCGTTCCCAGTGGCCCGGCCCGTCGTGGCCCCGCACCAGAGCAGCCGTCTGGCCAGGCAACGTGGGTCGTGCGTCCGGCGTCACGTACCGGGCTGCGAAGCCCACTCTCGGCCCTGCGGAGCGGTTGGGGCGCGAGCCGTGAATGGCTCGCACATGGTGCAGGGACATCTGGCCTGGCCGCAATTCCACGTCGATCACATCTTCCTCGTCATAGGCGGCTTGAACGACCTGCCCGCGAGTGAGGAGGTTGTCGGCGCCGTAGGTGTCGCGGTGCGGCTGGATCTCGAGGCGGTGGGAGCCCGGTACCACGCGCATGCATCCGTTCTCGATCGTGCTTGCGGTGAGGGCGATCCACGCAGTGGTGACCTCGCCGCCAGAGAGCCCCCAATAGGTGCCGTCCTGGTGCATGGTGACGTGGCCGGGGTCGAAGGGGGTCTTAGGGAACACGGACGCGGACCATAGCAGGATGTTCCGGCCAATCACGGACTCAACCGCATCCAGCACGCTGGAGTGCGTGGCCAATTCCCACGCCCAATCGAAGTATCGGTGGACTTGGGGCATCTGGGCCGCCTTGCCGCCGTACCCCGCCACCTTGGCGGTCTCCTGGTAGGCGGTCAGGTAGCCCGCCGCCGCGCCCTGGTCCAGCACGCGGATCGGAAATACCAGCCCGGTCTCTCGGTACTGGTCACGGAGCTTAGCTCTGAGTCGCATCCGGCCCGGGCCCCCGGCGGCCCCATGATACAGCCGTCCCTTGGCCGTCCGGGACCGGACGCGTAAAATCGGTCGCTTGGCTGGCACGGCGCTCACTCTGGATGTCGGCTGCGGGCGAAACAAGCGGCCCGGGGCGATCGGGATCGATCGGCTTCCCGGCACGTCAGCCGATGTGGTCGCGGACATTGACGCCGGATTGCCGTTCGTCGACGGTGCTTTCAGGGAGGTGAGCATGATCCACGTGATCGAGCACGTGGGCAGTGTTGTCGCTGCGATCGAGGAGGCCCATCGCGTGCTGGCCAATGGGGGTGTGTTGCGGATCGTGACACCGCACTGTTCGGACGCCAGTTCGTTCGCGGACCCTACCCACCGCTGGCACCTGAACTCGTTCTCCCTGCGGTACTTCACGCGGTCTGGCGGCTTCTCGTACTACTCGGGGTCGCGATTCCGGCGGCTCCGCCTTCACGTGCGCCTGTTGCGGGCGTGGCGCATGCTTGGCTTTGAGTTTGCGGTCAATCGCTGGCGCCCATTCCGCAAGTTCTGGGAGTACTACCTCTGCTTCGTGATCCGCGGGAAAGTGCTGACTTTCGAGCTTGAGGCCCTCAAATAGGCCCGTCTGGGCCTGTGGTATTCTCCGAAAAGTGGAACTGGCAGCGGTCTATAAGGCGCTCGGCCGCAAGCGCTCCTGTGATCTCGTCAAGGGCGTGTCGATGGGCGCGCTGAGGACTTTCGGGGTGTACGGGGCCATTAAGATCCGCTCCAGGCTGAGGACTCTGAACCGCCGGAAGTTGGCGTCGATTGCCCCGCGACTCTGGGACCGCATCCAAGACGGCGACAAGGGTTTGGAGCGGGACCTGACGCAGGCGGTGTTGGTGTCAAACATCCCCATGATCGTGTCCGTCCTCGACCTGCTCGGCATTGAGCACGACGGGAACGGATTCTTCGACAAAGACGGGGACTACACCGACAAGTTCTCCGAGGGCTGGGAGGCAAGGGTGGTCGAGCATTGCCGGGCCCGATTCAACGACGATTTGGTGCTGCTGTATGTCAACCATCTTGGATGGGAAGCCGGCGTGCTCGATTCCCCGTACTTGGGCAAGCCAGCAGCCGTTGGCCAGACCGACGGCGAGTAGGGGCCAGACTGGTCCTAGGCGCGGAAACGGCACTGGGCCGAGCGAGGTGGATCGAGAATGAGTCGCAAGCGAATCGGCATCCTGACAGGGGGCGGGGACGTGCCCGGCCTGAACGCCGCCATCCGGTCCGCCGTCTTGTGCGCCGAGGACCACGACATCGACGTCCTCGGAATCCGTCGCGGCTGGCAGGGTCTCACCCATGTGCGCATCGTCGACGGTGCTGACCCGGAATACCTCCTGCCGCTGGACCGCGTGAACACTCGCACCGTCGCCCGTCAGGGCGGAACCTTCCTGCACTCGACCCGCACGCAGCCGTCGCGCATGAGCGCGGCGAGACTTCCGGATCGGCTGCAAGGCCGCTTGGGCACCCTCGGGGAGGTCAGCCCGGGGGTTTTCGACTTCACGCCCGTCGTGCTCGAGAACCTCGAAACGCTCGGATTGGACGCTCTCATCGCGATCGGGGGAGATGACACGCTGAGCTATGCCCGGAGACTGCACCTCGAAGGCTTCCCGGTCGTCTGCATCCCGAAGACGATGGACAACGACGTGCCCAACACCGAGTACTGTGTGGGCTTCTCCACCGCCATCACGAGGGCGGTGGCCGCCATCCGCCGCCAGCGCACAACCGTCGGATCGCACGAGCGCATTGGGATCTTCCGGATATTCGGTCGTGATGCAGGCTTTACCGCTCTGTACACGGCCTATGCCGTCGGTATCCGCTGCTGCATTCCCGAGTGTGTCTTCGACTTGGACCGCCTGTTGCGCGTTCTGCAGAACGACAAGCGCGAGAATCCCAGCAGCTATGCCTTGGTTGTGCTCTCGGAGGGCGCCACTTGGCACGGACGCAAGGTTCAGGAGTACGGCGAGCCGGATGCCTATGGGCACCGCAAGAAGATGAGCGTAGGCGAGGCGCTCAGCCACGAAGTCAAGGTCCGACTTGGCGAGGGGACGATGGTCAGCGACCTGACGTATGACCTGCGCGGTGGTCCCCCGGACTTCATCGACCGAATTGTCGCGAAGACGTTCGCAACAATGGCGATCGAGTGCATCGCAGACTCCGGGTCAGGCCGAATGATGGCTCTTCAGCGCGGCTGCTATGTTGACGCGGAGATCCCGGGAGCCGAGGGCAAGTCCCGTTCGGTGGAGGTTGAATCGATGTACGATCCTGAGAACTTCCTGCCCAAGTTCGGCAGGCTGGTTGGAACGCCGATCTTCCTCAGCCGACTCTAGGGCCGCGCCCGCGCTGTGCGCGGCCGACGGTCAGGCCCACTTCAGGGCGCGCTGCCGGAACAGCCAAATGTACCCCGCGATAAGAATCGCCAAGAACACGAGCATCTCCACTAGGCCGAATAGGGCCAGCACGTCGTATTGAATGGCCCACGGCAGCAGGAAGATCGTCTCCACGTCGAAGATCACGAACAGGATTGCCACGAGGTAGAAGCGGATTGAGTAGCGTCCGCGCGTGTCATCCTCAGGGACGATTCCGCACTCGTACGGCGAGAGCTTTGTCGTGCCGGGGGCGCTGGGACGGACTAACTTCGCGGCGATCAGCGTTACGACCGGGAACGCCACGGCGATCCCGATGAAGATCAGTATTGGGATATAGCCCCGAGGCATACCCAAAGCGTATCACGGCGCGCCGCGACAAGAGACCACGACACTGTAGGCCTTGGCGCCCCATCTAGAGGCCGGCGGCGACTGTTGATTAAAATATCGAGGCCGAACGACAGCCTGCGAGAACGTAGCCAGGTCGATGGTGGCGATCCCGGCGGAGTTCGGTCGAGCGCTAACCTGATCATCCGAGACAAATTCTTGGGCGATGCGATGCACACTGTCCCGAGCAAGTACGGCGCGGATGCTGCATTCCGGCAGGCTCGGGACGGTGGTCACGGGCTCGGATGAAGTTAAGGGTCCTGCTGATCGAGGAGGTCGACACTCTTCAGGCCGAGCAGCTCAGTCGAGCACGGATTCCGGCCGAGCCATGGGCTGCACGGTGTGGCTGACTCTGCAGTCCGACGCTCGCAGACGACTTACGACCTAGGGCGGGAGTGTCAAGTGCCGAGCGAGTGGCGCGGCTGGCATCGCGATGATGCCGTTGAACCCTGGGCCTCACGCCCATCGCCTGCCAGTCGCATCAATCGGATGGTGAACCGACTGCAACCGCAGCGCCACGATCGAATCCTGGCATGGAGCCATTACAATGACTCCGTACATCGGCTCTGGTCTCGAACAGTGGGCGTCAAGCTTGTGGTAGCGGTAACGGACAACGACTGGTTCAAGATCCTCCAACGAGAATCGGGCTTGGACGAGGTCAATTTCTGGTCACCGTCCCCGAAGAGGTTCCTATCGCTCACACAGGGCGAGTTGCTGCTGTTCAAGTTGCGCGCGCCTAACAACGCGATTGCCGGATGCGGGATCTTCGTCCACTCGTATGCGCTTCCCTGGAAGCTGGCATGGAAGGCTTTCGGCGTG
>JAJDWM010000144.1 GCA_022825595.1 Bryobacterales bacterium
CTGGAGCAGTTGCAGCGCCTCCCCGTCGCTGAGCCCGATCCAGTCCACATGCTTGTTCAGGCAGTCACGGAGCAGACGATGCAGTGCCTGGTGATCGGCCTGATCGACGGAAAGAGCTTCAAGAACGTCCTGCGAAAGCGACTCCACCAACGACCCTTGAACCGCGCACCATGAACGGCCCAGCAGGCGCAACAGGATGGGCAGTGCTCGACCGTGTCCGGCGCGCTCATGGAACAGCTCCGCATCCTGTCCGACGACATCTGCGGCACGTCCGGCCAGGAGCACACGTGCGGCCCAGCGAATATTGGAGTTGTCCGAAACCTTTGGCGCGAGCCGCATCAGCAAGGGCTTCCGATGTTTGGGATCGGCAAGCGCCTCGGTTCGAAGCACCGCATTGGCCAGGGCCTCCGGCGTGGGTGGCGGCACATTGGCAGCGATGGACGACACCACGTCGCTGCTCACCATCCAGACAGCGTCGTCGAGCGCCTTCGCGAGTTCCGTGACGGCTGGCTTCGGGTCGGAAGGGTGTTCCGGCTGGGTTCCGTCCGTATCGTCGTCCGAAACCTGCGAAGCCGGATTGGCGAATACCCGGCAGTTCTCGATGCGACGGTGCAGTTCGGCCACGGACCAGGCTTCCTCCCGGTCCTCCGGCAACCTGATTGCTCGCAACAAAGGCAGCCCAACGAGATGTTCGCCCAAGGGACCGTCGTGTCGAGCGGAAAGCAGACTCTCGGCGAGGAGGAGCCTGGCGTGTCGCGCTCGCTCGGATTCGCCTCCCGCTTCCAGCCGTCGTCCCAAGGTGTTCAGCGCGCGATCCAGCCGTTCCTGGTCAAGCTGCGGAGCCAGCGGCTCGCCTCGCCGGCGTCCGAACGGCACCGGGAACAACCCCTCGCCAAACGCGTCTTCAGCAGCCAGTTCGGCGACCGCCTGCTGACTGCCCACGGGCGTTTCCACCAGCCACGCCTTCGGCAGCGCCTCGCACAGGTCCCGCCATGCTTCCCGCAACTCGTCGCGCAATTCTGGCGAGGCGGAACGTCGGTTCGTAGGAACAAGCGCCCTGTCGCCAATCAGTCCCGCAAGCCACCGGGCCACCGCAGCGGCACGAATGCCCCCGCCACCGGCGTCCGGGCCGAGGGTGTGACGGACAAATGCTTCGATCCACCGGAGAGTCTGCGGGGACCCGAACACATCGACCGGAATGCAGTTCAGCAGGCGCTCAAGGCAGTCGTCCGTCCAGTCGTCGAGTTCGTCTGCAAGGCGAGGGGCATTGTCGTCAATGAATACGAGGTCGTCCGTGCATTCGTCGCACGAGGCTGCGAACCGGCTGCGAACGACTTCCGGCGCCTGATTCCACTTCGGGATCGACAGAACTGGGCACGTGCTCGCGTCCAACGCTTTCCATCGAACTCCGTCGGCGGTGATGATTGGTAGCAGCCAATGCCGCCGCCGGACCAAGGCCAAGTGGTTCTTGACCATGGCTGAGCAGACGACCGCGCCCAGCAGTCCCCGCGCCGCGCGCTCGTCGACTCCGGCAACTGCCTTGGCGAGGGCGCTTGGCAGCAAAGGAAGCAGCAATTCTTCGCATAGTGTCCGATTCCAATGAACACGCATGCCGTCATCACCCGCAGGATTGCCGGTTTCTTCCGTGACGCCGGGAATGGACCTGCGGTCCTGGGACGGCCAGAAATAGCCGTGCAGGATGATCTCCCAAGCGGGCGAGGGACCCTTGCTTTCGACGATCGCACTGGACCTCGGCTCGGGATCGTCGTCCAGCGGGAGGAACACGGCCCAGCGGATTCGTGCTCCCGACAGATCGGCCTCCAGGTCGCTGGGCCGTAACACGGTGACCGCGGCGTGGGCGAGAGCTTTCCGGGGCGCCGAAGAGTAGCGACCGTTCTCCCACTTCGGAGATTGCGGCCAATCCGACCGCGACCGGAGTTGGCGCAAGGTCTCACTGCCGCGTGCCTCGATGCCCACAACGGACCAGCTCCGATCGTCGGAACAGATCTCGCCCTCGAAAGTTCGGTCGGGATACTTTCCGTCGTCGTGCTGATATCGTCCCACCCATCCCGCCGTCTGCCGGTACACGCGCACCAGCCTCACGCGGTCGTGCAGACTCTCCGGCCCTGCCGCACGCTCTGCACCGATTATTCGGAGATGCCCGCACTGCGCCAGCAGCAAGGCGGCGGGTGCCGAGCATCCGAACCAGGCGCAGAGATCGTCCGGTCGCGGACAGCGTTCACCCAGCCCGTATTGGCGACCCTCGGCGCCCCGGTCCAGATGTTCGGGACACCGCAACGGGATCCAGAGCAGGAGGCCGTTGCCTGTATTCCCAAGGAGTTCTGTCGTCACGGACCGCATCCGCTCGACGTCAATTTCGTCCCAGTCGGGATGCAGGGGGTCGGCGTCTCCGTTCTCTCCGGTGCCGGCCCACGGGTTCAGAACGCCACCCCGCCACTCCGACTTCTCGGCACCCAAGTAGAGGAACGCCTCGCAGATGTGGAAGACGCTCTTCAGGCCGATGCCGAATGTTCCGATCTTGCCGACTTCGGCCTCCTTCGATCCGCCGATGGCCTTGTGCAACGCTTCGCGGTCCCTGTCAGGGAATGCCCCGTCATTCACCACGAAAAGCGCGGGGCCACGGAGCAGACTGTTTCGCGCATCGGGCCAGCCGCGCTCCAGGACCACCAGCCTGAGCCGATGCGCACCTGCGTCGTCGGCGTTCTGGACCAGCTCCCGGAACAGCGTGCGTCCATCCCCGGCGTCTCGGTAGACGTCAGCCAGGAGTCCCTGGATCGCCTTGATCTCGTCAAGCGGGCTTCGGACGATGCCGGCGTTGGGCCGGACATTAACGTCGGGGTAGCGACCTTCGTTGGTGCGTTCGTCCATGAGAGCGGGGCCAACAGCTTCCGTGGCTGAAGATTGATAAATTCTGACACCAGCGAAATTGGCCGGGTAGGAGGGGTCGTCGCCGAGCCCCTCCCCCCGCAGTCCCGAGCGTGCGCGATTGACGCACTCGGTTCCTCACCTGACAGGTTCGCTCAGGAACGTTCGCCATGTACGACGCCGTCCTTGATCCACAGGTCGAGGAATGACCGCAGGTGCTCCCTCGCCTGTTCGGCTATCCACTGCTGTTTCGTGAACGTGTTCATGGAAACTCAGGGTTTCCTCCAGCGTGTCCCAACAGTGGCTCTGTACAGGTGACGCCCCGCTTCCCTTCAGCGGGTCCCGATGGCCACGGTTCCCCGCCTTCAGCGGTACTATCAGGGCGCTACGACTTCCTGCCCTCACATGTCCTTCGGCTTATTGGTTTCGCCAGCCGGCTCCGCGGGTGCCTGTCCGATTCGTGTCCGCCATAGGCGCTCCCGCCGCCGTGCAGGCCCGGCGACGGGCCGGGGTCTGGATTTTCATGCTTGCAATCCCCCTTCCAGCGTCCTTGCCCGCGGGCAAGTGCAGGATCTCCCAGGTTCCCTGGCGACCCATCCCGTGACTTTGCGACGATCCACGACCCCGGACGACCCGTTGCGCCTCGCCTATAGCGGCGCTTCCGGTGCTACCCCCACACGTTTAACAATGAAGGCGTCATCGCTTGACCGATTTCGAGGCTGCACGCCGCTTCATCACCTGCTGTCTACGCTTCAC
>JAJDWM010000379.1 GCA_022825595.1 Bryobacterales bacterium
GTAGCACGTCGGGTCAATGAGACAGACGATGTCTTCAGCTGGCAGGTCGGAGATTCTTAGCACCCGGATGGCTCGCGCCCTGTAGTCCGGATCGGTACCGATCACGCCTGCGTTCTGTAGCATCGATCTCAGGCGGACATAATCGCCTCGGTTTGGTGTGCCACTCCGCAGGTACAACCTCTTGCCGGACGAGTCGCGATACATCCGCCGGATTATCCCGAAGAAGTCGAACTGCGAGAGGACCGGCTTACCGTTTTCCTCCAGCAAGGCTGCCAGATAGCCACCCGCCAAGGTTAGTCTGCGAGGATACGCCCCTAGCCTCATCACAGTGGCTATAGTCCTTATATGCGTCCTAAGGACGCATATAAGGACTATAGCCTGCTAACTCACCTGCCTTGGAACCCTCGGGCGTGACCGTAATCGTCAAGCCAGCACTCTGGAACCGGCGTCCTCTGGGCCTCCTTCTCCCGCGCTGTGGCGTCGATGCGCAGTCGGTCTGACGAGCCAGTGCGGCGCCGGTAGCCCTCAAGTGCGAATCGACCATCTAACATGGGGCAGCGCTCTCAGAGCTAGGAGCGGACCTGCTGAAGTGGGCCGGCCAGCGGCCTGAATCGGCTGTGCCGGTATGTGCCCACGACGCGCAGGAAATCCCTGCTGACCCAGAATGTCCCAGATCCTGAAGGTCCTGCTAGCCCTATTTGCAGCGTCCTCGCTGTGGGCGGCAGACTGGCTGCAGTTTCGGGGACCAAACGGGTCAGGCGTCGCCGACTCTGCGGAGCCGCCAACCGAATTCGGCCCGCAGGAAGTCGTCTGGAGAGCTTCGCTGCCCTCGGGGCACTCCTCGCCAGTGCTGGCGGGGGACCGGATCTTCCTGACCGGGACTGACGGCGACGAGCTGCTGACGATATGCTTGCGCCGTCGTGACGGAAGGGTGCTCTGGAGGCGCGCCGCGCCACGCGACCGGGTCTCGGAGCTGAACCGCCTCAACCATCCGGCATCTCCAAGCCCTGCCAGCGACGGGGCGAATGTCTACGTCTTCTTCGGCGACTACGGGCTCCTTTCATACGATCGCGAGGGAAACGAGCGCTGGAGGCTGCCTCTGGGCCCGTTCGACAACTGGATGGGCATGGCCTCGTCGCCGATCGTAGCCGACGACAAGGTCATCCTTGTATGCGACCAAGACCGCGACTCCTTCATGATCGCGGTAGACCGCAACACGGGGAGTGTTGAGTGGAAGACCGAGCGGCCCGAGTACACGCGAGGCTTTGCGACGCCGACCCTGCACCGGCCCCCCTCTGGCCCTCCAGAACTGGTCGTTCCTGGCGCTTACCAGGTCGCCGGCTACTCGCTCAGCAGCGGGCAGCTGCTGTGGTGGGCCCGCGGGCTCGCGTTCGAGGTCAAGTCACTTGCGGTCACGGACGGAGCGACACTCTTCGTCCACGGCTGGTCCTCCACGGGAGACAGGCCCAACGATCCCCTGCCTCCGTTCAACGAAGCGATCGCACGGCACGATTCCGACGGGGACGGTCGCTTCTCCAAGCAGGAGGCCTTCTTCCCGATGATGCAGGCGCGCTTCGGCAGCTACTTCGACTTTGACCGGGACGGCTTCGTCGGCGCTGCAGACTGGAGCAACACACAGGCCCGGCTCGCAGCCCGCAACGCCCTACTGGCGATCCGGCTGGGCGGGAGGGGCGACCTCACCGAGACCGGCGTACTGTGGCGCTTCCGCAGGACTCTGCCGAACGTCCCGTCACCGCTGCTGTATAAAGGTGTGCTCTACCTCATCAAGGACGGCGGCATCCTGACCGCACTGAGCCCGGAGTCCGGAGAGGTGCTGAAGCAGGCCCGCCTGCCAGGGGCACTGGGACGCTACTGGGCCTCCCCCGTCGCAGCGAGCGGCCGGGTCTACGTCGCGAGCGAGGCCGGCGTCCTTTCCGTGCTGCAGGCCGGCGCAGAGTGGACGGTGGTCTCGCAGAACGACCTCGGCGAAGAAGTCTTCGCCACGCCGGCCATCGGACCGCAGCGGCTATACGTGAGGACACGGGAAAGCCTGTACTGCTTCGGTGAGGGGAATGCCGCGCGGTGAACTGGCTCGCGGGCAAAGGCGCCCATCGTTCGGCAGCGCTGAATCACGTAGTTGCCAGAGCGCCCGGCACCGTGATGGCATCGTGACGAGGACGCTCCGCTCCTGCCTAGTGAACCTGACGAGGGGCACCGGGGGGACGGAGATAGCGGATTCCGGCCAGACGGCAGCCCTTTCAAGCCCATGCTTCCGGCCACAGGCGTCTATAATCGGGGCGCCCGCATCTATGGCCATGATCGGAGCTAGCCTGTGAACCGCCGCGGATTCTTGGCAAAGGCAGCACGCTGCACAAGCGCGCTCGCCGCAGCCGACTTCTTCAGCTACTCGGCCTCGGGCGGCCTCGGGTCCCTGAGCCCAGCGCTCACCTCAGCTGTCAGTGAGCATGCCAAGGAGGCCTCCCGGCCCCGCTTCCTCATCTACTGGTTCATGGAAGGAGCCTGGATGAGCTACGACATGTTCGGGCCTGTCGTTCCGGTACGCAATGACGCCAGCTTTGGGGACCTGCCGCGTGATCCCAACGACTGGGGCGTGATCTCGG
>JAJDWM010000614.1 GCA_022825595.1 Bryobacterales bacterium
ACGCCTGCCGGGCGGGAAAGGACGTCGACCAGGCGGGCTTGGCCGGCGGTCCTCCCGAGCCGCCGGTGAGACTCAGGGATAGGTCCTACGGCGCGATTCGCCGGGTTGATGCGCCGCGGGGCCGAAACAGGGAAAGGCGCCCTCGGGCGCGGGTTCCCGCCACAACCCGGATATGCATGTAGACGTCGTTGTCGAAGGCTTTCGGACGCGGGTTCGATTCCCGCCGCCTCCACCAGCGAAAGATGCTCACTTTCCCTGCGGTCTGCTGAACTACCGGCAACCCGCGCTTCTTCGATGAACTGGTGACGCGAGTCCATAGCTTTCTCCTCTAGCCCCTAGTGTGCGTTGGGTGAAGTGCTTGGCTAGCGTGAGAGCGCTGACGCCGGCGAAGGCGAGACGACTTCCGAACCGGGCGACGGTACTGATGTGACTCAGCGAATCGCATGAGGGAGGCAACCAGGACCTTGCTACATCCCGTGCGCTTAAACGGTGGCGCAGTCCCATCGATGCCCGTCTTCGGCGATCATCAATGGGGCGCAGGGCCCGGTTTGCGCGCACGGAATGCGAACTGTCAGACAGTGGCCACGCGCTGGAACTTCGGCGCAATACCACTGTGTGACTCTGAGCACTCGGCCTCTCAGCTGTTGCGCCCCCGGCAAGACCGTTTAGCCCGCTCTCTGACGGCTTGCTCAATGCGGTCCACGCAGGACGCCGCATCCCGCTGTACCTCGTGCTCCCAGATGCGTAGCACAAGCCACCCCTCCCGCCGGAGCCTATTGGAGTTTCGGCGGTCTCTTCGGCGGTTTCCCTCGATCTTCCTTCTCCAATAGGGACCGAGTTTGTGCTCCCAGCGAGGGAACTGCCAGCCGTGCCAGAAATCACCGTCAACAAAGACCGCGACCCTCGCACCCACAAACACGAGGTCGGGAGTCCCTGGCAGTCCGCTCTTGTGTATTCGGAACCGCAATCCACGCGCGTGCACCAGTCTACGAATCGTTAGTTCCGGCATCGTGTTCTTGCTCCGGATCCGGGACATCGTGTGGCTGCGTTGTTTCGGCGTGAGGTTGTCCACTACGCGTCCCTCGGCGCAACAGCTCTGGGCGCTTCTGCGCTGCTCTGCCTAAGTCGCCAAACTGAGGTCAACGCCTTGTCTACTCGGATCACTGCCACGCCTGTGTCCGTGCCCAACTGCCGCCCATGGACTACGCGGACAGTGTCCCCGACGTGAGGCGGACCCGAGCAGTCCATATCCAACCACTCAGTAGGTATCTGTTCGATAGACACGCACCGTGCGCCCGCTGTTCCGGAGCGCGTCGACAAGAGCAGAGTTGTGAGCGGAATGCCGTAAGTCCGCCCGCTCTCCACTTCAGCGACACTTCCTTCCACATGTAGTCCACACCCCGCAGTCCATTCAGGTGTCGCTTCGGCCCAGAATCGACCACAGAACGGTAGACACGGGCAGAACGAGCAATTCTTGGGCGACGGGGAAGCAAGGTCCTGGAAGGAAGCCCCCTCGGCGACGGCGGCATTCAATCTGCCGAGCTGCTTCTTGGCACTGTCCGCCTCAGCTTCAGCCTCGGCTGGCGAAATGCCGATTTCACAGCGCTGCCCGCCGCTCCGTACAACTGCGCCCGTGCGGATGTCGGTTCCGTTCTCTGCGGCAAGGTATGCATACAAGCGAAGTTGGCGCGCCTCGGAATTGGACACGGCACAAGCGTTACCCCCAGCCGCATTCCCTGTCTTGTAGTCGACAACTATGCTGGACCGGGCATCAATGTGGTCTGCGCGGCCGACGAGGTACCCATCCTTCGAAGAGAGACGCGCTTCCGTCTTGACCGGTGCCCGGCCCAGCCTTGTCACGTCGGCGGCAGAGCTAGCCAACGGCGATCGAGACGCCGCGATCGGAGTCGCCGTGATGGCCGCGCGCTCGCGATGCCTGTTATAGAAGGGCAAGCGGTCAGCAGAAGGAAACTTCGACCTGACCAAGCGATGGGCACGTAGATGAAGCTCCTGCGCCGTCCTGTCGAACAGAGCTCTCGCGGCGGATCGATCGTTGGCGCCTGCCACGGAGAGCTTCCCTTTGTGGGCGGCCGCCACCACCGCATGAAAGGTGATCCCTAGGATCGCTGCTGGGTTCTGCGGCAAAACACGGGCGTCCCCCACAGCAACCCATACTGCCTTAGCCAAGCAAGCCAGGCTGGCTTCATAGATACTCGGCGTGATCCGCTTGAGCGAAACTAGAACGGGTGGATCTGGAACGACCATTCTTTCGCTACCTACTCACGTGTTCATTCGTAGGGAAACCGAACAATGTGGAATACTGATCGCAGAGTTACCTTGAGGCCCTGGCCTTCCGCGTCCTGAACGGCGCCCTCAACATCGGAACGCGAGTTGGACGCATCGGTGTCCCAAAGCGGGTGGGTTAGGATGACGGCCTCATGGTTGAATGGATCTACTCCTCCCAACAGCGTATCGAAGGTCTTCACCTGAAGTTTGAGGCCCGCGAAGTACGATGGAGCAAAGCGAGTGACAAGATCAGCCCAGTAGCCTGCCGTCAGGTCTATGCGGGCGTTGGGGTCAAGGGCAAGTTGCGTCATATCGAGTCCTAGTCTCCAGTCGAGTATCGGGTGATAGGCCATGTTCCCAAATTCTCGGAGGCACCGGTGACAGGAGCTGACGCAGTTATGGCTATGCGGCGTCGTCACGAGCGGCCGATGGAACGAGTCATGAGGTGTACGTCGCGTCCAGGAGGGACGTGTCTTCCCTAGAACAAACGAAAGGAGTTCTTCGAAACGGCCCGGATCCCCTAGGAACGTGCTGTATCCAGCTCCATTCTCCAAGCTGTCAGAGATGAAGATGCGGGCCGTCGGAGGAGCGAATGGCGTGGAAAGGTCGGAGGCCGGCTGGATCCCGAGGTCGAGTTCTGACTCATTGACATCGAGGCTTACCGCAGCGGCGCGCCGGACAAGAAACCCGAAGGAGTACCAGGCGGCCTTCGCCGTCGGTTTGGACGGGTTTAGACTGAGCCCTACGGGAACAACGTTGATTCCCGCGGCCATGACATCCGTATTGGACGTGGCGGCTAGAGCACGGCGAACTCGAGGGGCTGCCGCGTCGAACGATGGCGGTTGGATCCGGCCCCGCTCGGCGGTCGGCAGGTCGCGAAGAGCCTTGTCAAATGCTCCCTCGACCATCCAGAAGTGCCCGTTCGCCAACTTTCGGAACTCGAAGTCGCGTCCATCGTTGTCATTGATCCGGTAGATCCTTGCCGAGCCGCTGTCGATGCTGAAGTTCCTGCGAGGTCTGTAGTTGTTTAGCCCGGCCCCCATGCGCGCCCTCAACGCCCTTGGCGTAAAGTCGAAACCCCCTCGAAACTCGGCACGGTCAGAGATCGCCCACCAAGTGCTGAATCCAGGAGGTTCGGTCAAATCGGCGAGCCGATAGCCGTTCGATCCGTGCGCTGCCATACAAAACGGACAGATCCCCGACCGCGTAGGTGTGGGAACCAGGGCTTGGCATCCACGGCACACACCTACGGTCTCCGACTCGCCGAGTGGATCTGGCGCCATACCCACACGGTCGATGTCCGGGACGAAATCGACCACTCCGACAGCGGTGTGGAGCTTGTCGTCCTTGATTGACTGTGCACCCGGAGCGAACTGGCTGATGGCAATGTCGAGTTCGCGGTCGATAATCCCGTGTTGAGGGGGCCAGCGGACCGGCGGTTTGTGGTGCAGGAGACGCGTTCGCGTCGGAAGGCCAAACATTGGCAATAGACCGTGAGACGCCAAGCGCTCGCTGAGTGCATGATGCGTATTGCTACGGCCGGCGATCTCATCGACCCGGTCGAGCAAGTCAGCCCCTACGTAGCGAGTGATGCGCGCAACCTCGGCCTCTCCCATCGCAGTTCGACACAAGACTTGGCGCGTGATCTGGTCCACTGTGGGACCGCTGACGGCTATCCAATCTGAGACGGCCTGTCGATGATCGAACCACTCCCCGACAGTCCCAAACTCCCCATGAACGTTGTCCCCCGAGTACTCAATGTCGATGCCTTCAAACGACTGCCGAAGCACTTCTTTGTTAACAACCCGCAGCGCTATTTCCAGCCGCGTAACGTCTACGTATGGCCGCGGCGGCGGTTCCCCTGTGATTAGGTGAGGCCGCTCAAAATAGTAGTCGTCATGGCTACGGCCTCGACAAAGCGTTAGAGCTACCGACATGCCCAATCCCCTGCGTCCGGCACGCCCAACCCTCTGCTGGTAGTTGAAGCGGATGGGCGGCATATTTGCGAGGCCGATCATCTGCAGGGATCCGATGTCGACGCCGGCCTCCATCGTCGTTGTGACGCTCAGGAGGTCCACACCGACGGCCTTCTTAAGTTCTTGATCAAGGAAGACCTCTTGGAACCATCGCTGGCGGTTAATCCGGTCGTCCCGGTCTGTCTGGCCGGTGAGCTCCTCGCAGTTGAGGCGGAACGGATCGTCCTCACATCGAGCCAAATGCTCGTAGAAGTCCATGTCGCTGGCGCTCGTAGCCGTCGGATGCCGATGTGGCGCACTGCTAATCGGATTTCGGCAGGCCGTGCAAACACCCCCCGACGAGTGAAGGTGAACGGTGCCGCACCGTTGGCAGGCAAAGACGTCAATGCACCCGTCATCCCCGGGCGCGGGCGTTAACACATTGAGGTGTCGCGGGACGACTAGCCACTGATCCAGGGCGTCGCCCAACACCCGTAGCGTCTCCGCCTGGAGCGCAGCCGGATCGAGCTCATTTAGTTCGGCGACGGCCTGAACATAGCGATGCACGTCTTCGGGCACTTGGGCTCTGCCGTCCGATGCCGGACTCCAGCGGAATCTCTTCGCCAGGATACGCACGACTGAAGCGGCCGTGCATTCCTGCACCGCCGCTGGCCCCGAGTCGTTGATCCAAAGGAAACCGAGACGCAGCGACTCGAAGTCACGGCTCCCCCCGGCGAACAGTACGTCGTCGATCACGGAACGCAGCAGCTCGGCTTCGATTCGATCCCGCAACTCCTGCTCAATCGGCTGAAGGGATCGCCGATACCCGTGCGGTATCACGTTCCAGTCGAGGATTTCAGTCCATAGGATCGTCGTGGCGTGTGATCGATACTCCCGTACGCCAGGCAATGGCCCACCGGGGTTCATTCCAACCTCCAAGAGCGACTCCCGAACGAAATCTAGAAGGGCGTTAAACGGTAGGCAGCCAAAGCCCGTCGGGCGCGCGGGCGGTTGTACGGCCCCGTTGGTTCCCGCGAGCTGCATGAGTCTTCCAACCGCAGAGGCGTCAAGGGTCTGGATGAGCTCGTTAAAGCGCTGCTGCTCAGTCGGGTCTAGGGGTTGCGAATTTCGTGTTCGGACGAGCTGCAGAAGCTCACATGAACGTCTGTATGATTCCATGAGTTCGGCATAATTGGATTCAGAGTCCTGAATCTGCTCCATGAGACGGCCAAAGGCCGTCTGCCGAACAGTGTCCAAGTAGTGTGAGTGTTTGATGCCTGTGGACAGTTTGGCGGCGTCCTGCCGACTGTCAGAGAAAAGGACGAGCTTACGCCGCCTTACATCGGGAATTCCCCGCATCATGCCGTCGGTCAAGAGCTGCATAACGCGCTGAAAGCCAGAGCCTAGATCGCGGATGGGAGATTCAATTCGACGCCTCGACCAGTCGTCTCCGCAGTGCGGACATTTCCTTGGAAACGCGTTTGCGTCATCGTCCGTGCAACTGAAGGCGAATCCGACGGACTCTCCCAGCCGGGCAGATCGAGACCTCCGTTCATACGTCAGGCGCCCATGCACCAAATTGAGCGCGCCGGGGAGCCATCGGTGGTTTCCATTCAGCCATCTCCACTGCGGGCCGGCATGCGTGGACCGATAGATGGGACGCCCGTTCGCGGGCCAAAAGACGACATATTCCCCGAACTTTCGGTTGAGCGAGGCCGTTCGGTCAGGGACCTGATCTAGGTTCGGATAGTCCGGCGAGAGAAACCACGCGTTGGCGGAGTTCGAATCCGGTTTCTTATAGCCCCCAAGAAAGACCTCCCCGCACGGTTGGCAGTACAACAGTTCGAGAACACGCGATCCGCACGAATCGCACCGGGGTACAGGGTCCGCAAACAACCTTCCGACCGGTGGCTCGTCGCAACCACTCGGAGTGGCACCAGTACGACCTGAGCAATC
>JAJDWM010000605.1 GCA_022825595.1 Bryobacterales bacterium
GCTCCTACCGAGGTGTCGTCGATGGTGTGGCGCCGCCAAGCTTCGTCAGTCCAAGACGTCGCCCCAGGCCGCACGGGGGGCTGACCACAGCCAGCAGCCAGTACGACCACCAACGCGACCACCGGGAGCGTTTGAGTACCCGGCTTCCGTGTGCAGAAGGCCGAGTGCGCCGTCGAATCGACGCATGCGGCGAGGAGGCCCGACCGTATCCGTGCTGCACGGATGACTCGGTTCATCCCTCAGGCAGGAGAGCGGAACAGGACGGTCGGACGGTCCCCCGATCAGTGGGCCATGATCGGCAAGGTGGCCGCTGTCATGTCCCAGACAATGCTCAGCGTTCCATTGCTGCCTTCTCCAGGCTCAATGGCGATGGTGAGTTGCTCAGTCTCTGCCTCCGTAGCGGACACACTCATTTCGGCGCGTCCGAGATCCTCAGACTCGTCGTAGCTGAACGCCCCCCACTGATCGGCAACTTTGTTCACGACCAGTGTCCACGATGACTCACCCGGGATCGTGAACAGGCCATACTTGCCGGCCGGCACGTGCAATTCGCCGAGCATCAGATCCCGGTCTGACTCGAGGGTTGTCGCCTCGTCAGCGCCCGTCCGCCACACCTCGCCGAGTGGAACTAGACCGCCGTAGATCTCGCGGCCTTTCTTATAGGGACGACCGTAGGTGATCGTGATGTTTGCCTCGCCCACCATCCCCGCTGTGCTCTCGTGCGGGCTCACTCGCTCCGGCTCGGAGGCCGCAGCCGTCTCTTCCTCGGCTGGTTCCGCCTCTGGCGCCTCGGCCGTGCAAGCCAGGCCGGCCAGTATCGCGACCGCCAAGATCAGGTAGGAGATGGTCTTTCTCTTGTGCATCGTGGTTCTCCGTCTTTGTGCAGGGTCTTCATTAGCGGTTCCGGTGACCGCTTGCCTGTCCATGGTAGCGCCTAGTCGTCGTTCGCTAATTCTTGCAAGAGCTTTGAGTAGCACGAGGGAGGACCGAACTAGGCAAGGACGGAGCCTTGAGTGCCGTTCGTACCTTTGTGCCCGTCACCAACCGACGCTAGTTGTCCAGAGTTTTCCCGTCCGCAGTACCTAGGCTCCGAAGGCACGTGGACAACGATGTGGGACACGAGATGGAACGGGCGAATCACCGCACGGAGGCAGTCGTCGACTCGTGCGACTTGTCAAAACGCGTGACGCCAATGGACGTTTCTCACGAACCCGTGATTGGGGAGTCTGCGGACGGCCGGGAGGGCGGCCTAGCGCACGCTTCGCTCGGAATCCGGAGCAGTCGCGCGATCGACCGCCGCAGCGCGGCTCGTGGGGATTCAGAGAAGACAGCATTTGGCGTGCCAGGTCCGCTGGGCGGTGGTCCTAGCATCTGGCTGACTTAGGCATGTAACCCTCAGGTCGGGGCGGGAACGGAAGTAGGCGGCCATTCGGTAGTTCCGGAGCATAGAGTGCCACCACGCAGCCTTGCACCCGAGAGAGCAATCTATGCCGAGACCCGCCTTGGTAGACCTCCACCCGCAGTGCAGATGGTGACGCTAGCGGTCTGATTGAAGACGCAATGCTGGGCAGTGGAGTAGGGTGCAGCTCCGATCCCTAGAATGGAGCGGTGCACAGCAATGCAGGTCCGCGCCTGAGCGCGATGATGTTCTTCCAGTTCTTCGTTTGGGGAGCTTGGTATGTCGGCGCACCGCTTTACTTGGTCAAGATCGGGTTTAGCGGCAGCGACCTCGGCTGGACGTACGCTGTCGGTCCGCTGGCGTGCATCCTCTCGCCGTTCTTCGTCGGCATGATCGCCGACCGGTTCTTCGCGACCGAACGCATGCTGTGCGCCCTGCACGTCCTCGGCGCCGGCTTCATGTTCTTGGCAGCCGAACTAATGGATCCTGCGGCCCCGGCCTCCCCGAGCACCATCAACTGGATCTTCCTCGGCCACACTTTGTGCTATTTCCCCACGCTGGCCCTGACGAACTCCCTCGCGCTGCACCATGTCACCGATTCTCAGAAGCAGTTCCCCCTGATCCGGGTATTCGGAACGATCGGCTGGATCGTCGCGGGCGTGACGCTCGCGCGGATCGGCTGGGGCGATCAGCTGGAGATGTTCCGACTGACAGGGGCGGCGGGCGTCGTGATGGGGCTCTACTGCCTCACTCTCCCCCACACGCCTCCGCCGTCCAAGGGCAAGAGAACGACCATTCGGGAACTGGTCGGCGCGGACGCCCTTGAGCTGTTCCGCAAGCCGTCGTTCGCGATCTTCATGCTGAGCACGTTCCTGATCTGCATACCGCTAGCGTTCTACTTCCAGCTCGGGGCCAAAGCAGTGCAGTTGGCCGGGATTTCCGACGTGACCCAAGCCATGAGCTACGGACAGGTCTCCGAAATCTTGTTCATGGTGCTGATGCCCCTGTTCTTCCGGCGCCTCGGCGTGAAGTGGATGCTGGCGATCGGCATGTTGGCCTGGGTGCTGCGCTACGTTCTGTTCGCGCTCGGCACGGAGGATTCCGTGATCTGGATGATGTACACGGGCATCATCCTGCACGGGATTTGCTACGACTTCCTGTTCGTCACGGGGCAGATCTACACCGACATGGCGGCCCGGCCCCAAATCCGCGCTCAGGCCCAAGGCATGCTCGTGCTCTTCACCCTAGGATTCGGGATGTTGCTGGGAGCCCGGGTGGCCGGGATGTGGGAGGAGGCCAACACTCCCCAAGAAGTCCAAGTCCTGAGCGCCGAGGTTCAGCAGATCGGCTCCCAGATCGCACGCTTGGAGGAGGCCGGAGCGCCCACAGCCGACCTTGACGCCATGCGCGGAGATCAGGCCGCTCTGCTTCAACGAGCCCAGAAACTGATCGACTGGCAGGCTGTCTGGGCACTGCCGGCCGGCCTGTCGGCACTGGTGCTGGCGCTCTTCGTCGCAATATTCCGGGAGCGGAGCGCCCCGGCCTGACGCCCCTTGCCGGTCAGTGGAGGCGCTTCGCCAGCGCCTTGACCGCGTCTGCAGCCAAGCGTGCTGCATGCTTCGACTCGTTGGGCAGCCCGTCCAAGGCCCGCTCGACATCGTCCGCACTGATCAGGCCAACACCCGGACCTGTCCGGCCGACCAAGATTTCCGCAAGGGCGGCTCCCGCCGCAATCGATGCCGTGCAGCCACGCACACGGAACTTCACATCTCGAATGACCCCATCCTCGAACAGGGCCGAGACGGTCATGATGTCCCCGCAGACAGGGTTCTCCACTTCGACCGTGACCGCCGGCGGATCCAGCGCTCCGACCCGACGGGCATTCCGAAAGTGATCGAGCAGCGTCTCGCTGTACATCAGCGGGCCCGCTCCGACGTGTCTGCCTCAGACTGGAGTCGCAGTTCGACTTCGCGGTTCTTTCTGTCAATGGTCCGGAAGACGATATCCGTGCGCAAGTCGAGCTCGTGCTTGGCCATCTCGAAGCGGGCCGCCACCAACCCGCGCACCGTTTCTCCCGCCGCTACGTAGCGGTTGTCCGTGAGCGGTTCGTCCCGCATGCCTCCCAGTGCCGGATAGTACTTGAAGAGCTGCTCGACGTCGAAGACGCTCAGGATGCGGCCCCGCCGCAACGCTCCGCTGGAGTCGATGACGTCGATCTCCCGGAAGTTGATGGCGATTTCCCGGTTAGAAGTGTTGACTGCTTCGAAATTGACGATCGCGACCGAGTTCGAGGCGTCCATGCCAAGCGTCCGGACAGAGGTGATGCTCCCATCAAGGCGAGGCGTTGCGCCCCAGTTGTAGGTGATGATCGCGCCCGCCACGATCGCGGCACCTAGCAGCCCGCCTCCTGCCGTCACACGATTCCACACCACTGTCGGCCCCACCTCCCGCGAGCATCACTATCGTGGCACACGGTCCACCTCGGACCGGCGTTTACTCGGGTCCGGCTCCACCAGATCGCTCGGGTCCGCGAACACTGCGGTCTTCCAGCCGGAATGAACCGTGAACCCGTGCCCCTCAAAGAACGACGGCTCACTGGTCACTGCCAAGAGCTGCCGCACGCCTCGCCGCCTTGCCCTACCGAGACAGGCGCGCACGAGCTGCCCGCCGACCCCCTTGCCCATGAAGTTCGGGTGCACAGCAAGGCTGCGCACCTCCGCCAAGCGTTTGGAGTAGATCTCCAGCGCACAGCAGCCCACCAGCACCCCGTCGCGCTCCGCGACGAAGAACGATGGAATCCCCGGAAGGCCCGTCTGGAGCAACTCGTCGGGGTACAGCGCCACAAGCCGTCGAATCGGAACCATCTCCCCGCGGCGGGCTGGCCGGACTGTGACCTCGGCTGCCAAGCGCTGCCGCAGAGCAGGGTCGCGATGCGCAGCCCTCGGGCTATCCACGGCTGCTCCGTTCTCTCAACGCTCCAACTGCAGGCATCTGCGACCCGCCATTCGTCACTTGGGAGGGAACAGCCGCTCGGGATCGGTGACCGGGGGCTCGCACGTCTGGTCGCGGCAGATGTAGGCGGTGGGCGCGCCGTTCACCGCTCGCATCCCCTCCAGACGTCGGACGCGGTCGTCGCCGGGCAAGGGCGGACGCCGCTCACGCACCAGCACCTTGTTCGGAAGGAAGCGCCTGTGGACGGCCACCTGCATGGCCTCCATGCGAGCATCGTCGGGACCGACCAGCACGATCTGGTCCCAACCGCGATGCCACGCGTCCAGAGCGCAGCACATCAATTCCTGCTGGAACACCGTGCGGTTCGACGCGTCGACATAGGCCTCCAAGATGGCTCTGGCCTTGTCGCGAAAGTCCGGCCGGTCCATAAGCAGCGCCAGCTTCTGCAGAACGATCGCCATGACTGAATTGGCCGAGGGAGTGGCGCCGTCTGTCGACGACCTCGCACGCACCAACAGCTGCTCGTGATCGGCCGCGGTCAGGTAGAACCCTCCCCCGTCATCGTCCCAGTAGTGCTCGGCAAGCGTGTCGGCGAGTCCCTCGGCATCGACCAAGTGACGGGGATCGGCGTCCCATTCATACAGGTTGACCAAGCCCCAGCACAGGAAGGCATAGTCCGTGCTGTAGGCGGCCAGATGCGCCCGCCCGCGGCTGAATGTTGCGAGCAGGCGACCGTGACTCGTGACCTCTCGCAGAATGAAGCCGGCCGCCTCCACTGCCGCCTCGCCGTAGCTCGGAATACGCAAGACGGCCGCCGCGCGAGCCAACGCCGCCACCATCAGGCCATTCCAGCCCGTGAGGACCTTGTCATCAAGGCCGGGTCTCGGCCGCCTCTCCCTCAGGCGGAACAGGGTCTCACGAGATCGCTCCAAGCTCTCGACCACATCGTCGGCCGCCATGCCTTCGAGACGGGCCAGAATCTCGGCCCCGCGAACCACCTGAAGCACGTTCTTGGGCCCGTGCGGCACATGGCTGTCCCCGGGATGCATCCAATTGCCGTGCTCGGTGACGTCGAAGTGCGAGCAGAACAGAGCAGCGGACTTGGCGTCCAGTGACCGCTCCACCTCGTCGCGGGTCCAGACGTAAAACTTGCCCTCCTTCCCCTCGCTGTCCGCGTCCTCGCTGCTGTAGAACGCGCCATCCGGGCTGCGCAGATCCCGGAGCACGTAGTCGCAGATGCCCCGGATTCTGGACGCGAACAAGGTCCGGAGCCTAGGATTCTCTGTGGCCTGCCAACCGTCGACCAATGCCATGACAACCAGCGCTTGGTCGTAGAGCATCTTTTCGAAATGCGGGACGAGCCATTGCGGGTCGGTGGCGTAGCGGTGCAGGCCCCCACCGAGATGGTCGTAGATGCCCCCGAGCGCCATGCGCTCCAAGGTCAGCTCGACGGCATCCCGGAAGCGAGCTTGACCGGTGGCCTGGAACGCCCGCAGCAGCAGGTCCAGCGACAGGCTCTGCGGAAACTTGTTCGCCTGGCTGGCGATTCCGCCGCGAGACAGGTCGAACGCCCGGAAGACGGCGCTAGCAGCCTGCTCCGTGTGCTCTGGTCCGGGAATCGTCGAGGGTGGTCCGCTCGAGGCGAGCAGCGACCGCACCGCGTCGGCGGCCCTCCCCGCATCCGAGACAAGAGTGTTCTTGTCGGCCTTCCAGCGCTCGTCCAGATATCGTAAGACCGTGCGGAAGCCGGGGCGCCCGTGGGCATCCCGCGGGGGAAAGTACGTGCCGGCGAAAACCGGCTCAAGGCTTGGCGTGAGGAAGACGCTCATCGGCCAGCCTCCATGCCCGCCCGAGAAGAGCATGGTGGCGGCCATGTAGATCTCGTCCAAGTCCGGACGCTCTTCCCTGTCCACCTTGATCGAGACGAAGTTCCTGTTCAGGATTTCGGCTATCTCCGGATCCTCGAAGGACTCATGCTCCATGACGTGGCACCAGTGGCACGCCGAATAGCCGATGCTGAGAAAGATCAGCCGGCCTTCGCGCCGCGCCAAGGCCAAGGCCTCTTCACCCCAAGGAAACCAGTCGACTGGGTTCTCGGCGTGTTGCAGAAGGTAGGGGCTGGTCTCTCCGTTGAGCCTGTTGGGCATCTCCACCTCCCGGTCGTGCCGGGCGTGACGGCCGCCGACGTGTTCCCGACCGCTTCTAGAATGACAGGCCGACGAAGATCTCGACGTGGTTGCGCAGCGCGTTTGCCAAGCCGATCTCGAATGTCTTCTGCTGCCAGCGCATGTAGCGGCCCTCCACGCTCAGCTTGAGGTTGACGTCATCAATCAGCTCGAACCCGATGCCGCCGACCAAGCCCATAGTGCGGTCGTTCGCGACATCCGGGGTGATATCAACTATCTCACTCTCACCGCCTTCCAAGGACCCGATCTCCCGCCGCGCCTGCGGGTTGCGCACCAGGCGCATGCCCACTCCGCCCGAGAAGAATGGGCGTGCGCGCTGCCGGGGGCCGTTGAGGTAGTAGCGCACGGTGATCGGGATGTCCCAGTGGTTGGCCTCTGTGACCACGAACTCGTTCGACAGCAGCTGCGGCCCGCGGGTCGCCGTCTGCGTGCGCTCGATCCGAGTTCCGGTCTTGAAGCGGATGCTGTGCGCGATGAGATCCGCCGTGACCCCCCACCGGGGAAGAATGTTCACCTGAACGCCCGCTCCGATGCCCCAGTTGTCCTGCTGCGGCTCGGATGTTGCCGTGAACTTGGTCGGCGGGTTGGTTGACGTGCTGGTCTGCTCGTCCCTGCCTTCGGTAATCTGCGCCGTGATCTGGTAGCCGAGGCGCACTCCGACAGCGAATCGCTCGAACTCCACGCGCGGGCTGCGCCGCCGAGGCCCATCGTCCTGCTGCGCAGCGGCGCTGGCCGGGATCAGCGCCAGCATCACCAGCGACAACACGGCGGGGATGCCCCGGCCAGCAATCGTCTGTCTGTGTTGAGCCTTCATTCGTCCAAGTCTCATAGGTTGGCCGCCACTCAATTGAGATCCGCAATCACGGGGGCGTGATCGGAGGCGGTCAGGCCAGATATCTTCTTGCGGTAGTCGCGGTCGATGCGCGCGTCCGCCAAGCGGTCGGCGACGGCCGGCGTGCCTAGGAGAAAGTCGATCCGAAGACCGCGGTTCTTGTAGAACGAACCGTAGCGGTAGTCCCACCACGAGAACATCCGCTCGTCAGGGTACTTCTCGCGGTACAGGTCGACCAGCCCTCCCTCAAGCAGATACGCAATGCGCGCCCTTTCGGATTCCGTATGAAAGATAGTGCCCTCCAAGCGCTCCTCGTTCCACGAGTCAATCCCATGCGGGACGACATTGAAGTCCCCGCAGAGGACAGCCGGACGGCCGGAATCATGGGTGGACCGCACGTACTCCGCGAGCGCGTCGAGCCACCCGAGTTTGCGCTGGAAGTCGGGGTGGTCGAGGTGCTTGCCGTTTGGCACGTAGACCGTGGTGAACCGCAGCCCCCGCACGTCGGCGGTCAGCAGTCTCGAGCCCAAGGCCTCCTGCCCAGGAAGCCCGATCTGGCGCACGTCTGCTGGCTCCCTGCTCAAGATCGCAACTCCGTTCCAGGCCTTCTGACCGTGGGTCAGCGCGCTGTAGCCTTCCTCCTCGAAAGCGGCGGTCGGAAACTGCTCGTCCAGCAGCTTGAGCTCCTGAAGCCCCACGATGTCGGGCTGCCTCGAGCGCAGCCAGTGCAGGACATAGGCGAGCCGCGCGCGCAGACCGTTCACGTTCCAGGTGGCGACCCGCAATTCCCTATTACAGCACGGCGCCGGGAAAGGACCCGACCACAGTCGGCGCGCCATCGCCCGCCGACCCAGCCCTGCCTATCAGGGGAACCCTGATCTACCCAACGGACTCCCAGCGCCTGCTTCGCGCTGCCCGCTCAGCGGCGTCCAAGACTTCCTGGTTGCAGACACCGTCAGCGAAGTCCGGCCGCAGCGCCTCACCGGAATCCACCGCCTTCAGCCAGTCGTAAAGAGTGTGGGTGAAGCTGTGCTCATAGCCCAGCAGGTGACCGTCGAACCACCAGTTGTCGGCGTAGGGGTGCTTCCCCAGCGAACAGGCGATGATCTCGTGGAATCCTTGGGCGTCGGGCGTGTCGTCGACGGAGTAGTAGCGCAGGTTGTTCAGGTTCTCCAAATCGAAGGTGATCGAGCCCCCGCTGCCGTTGATCTCAAATGTGTTGTGGTTCTTCCTGCCCGGTGCGAACCGAGAGGCCTCAATCGTCCCGATCGCCCCGTTCTCGAATCGCACGCAAAGCGCCGCGGCGTCGTCCACCGTGACATCCGCCATATCACTGGAGCCGGGCGACACTGGGCGCTGCTTGATGAAGGTCTCCGACGTCGCAGCCAGCTCGCTGATCTCGCCGCAGAGATGGCGTCCCAAGTCGATCACATGGGCACCCAGGTCGCCCAAGGCCCCGCTGCCGGCCAGCTTGGCGTCGAAGCGCCAGACCAGCTCCAAGCCCGGGATCAGCGCCCAATCCTGCAGGTAGCGCGCCCGAAAGTGGTAGATTCTGCCGAGCCGTCCGTCTTCGACCATGCGCTTCGCCAATGCAACCGCCGGGACGCGCCGATAGTTGTGCATCACCAGATGCCGCACGCCCGCAGCCTCGACCGCCGCGAGCATCGAGCGGGCCTCGTCCAAGGTATTCGCCAGCGGCTTCTCGCACACCACGTGCTTGCCCGCGGTGGCCGCTGCCAGCGCCATCTCGGCGTGCAGGTGGCCGGGGGTCGAAATGTCAACGATGTCGATGTCGTCGCGGGCAACGACAGCCTCCCAGTCCGTGGATGCCTCCTGCCAGCCGAATGCCTCTCGAGCCTGCTCGGTCTCGTCGGGGCTCCGCCCGCAGATGACGACCTGCTCCACGTGGGGAGCATCCGAGAAGTACATGTTCACGTTGCGGTAGGCCTGACTGTGGGCCTTGCCCATGAACTTGGTTCCCAACAGGGCTACGCGGAAACTGCGCTGCTCCCCGCCGGCTTGATCTTTCGGCTTCAATGGTCTTCCTCCAATAGTTTTGCTAGTCGGCCGCGAACTACAGGAACATCTCCTCGTCCACGGAGATTCGGTCGGGCGTTACCGGGCGGGGCCCGGACGACAGCGAGCGCACAGCGGCCGATACTCCCGCCCGGATGGCTCGCAGCTGGCGGATCGGCACGCGAATCCCGTGGTCAAAGACCGCCGCCATGGTGCTGACGTGGCCCACCAGATGGCGGAGGCCGGAGTTTATGCTGTCAGCGTTGCGCTCCGCCACCGAGGTGAGGTTTGCGATGGCGGATTCGACCTGCACGGACTGCTTCTGCAAACGGGCCGTAAGGTCGTTCAGGCGCGCGACGAGTTCGCCCGCCTGGGCAGAGAAGGTGCGGAGGAACCGCTCGGTGTCCGCCGCCACGGGGGTCCAATGGTCGATGAACTCGTCGGTCCGGCGCTCCATCCTGCGCAGAGTCTTGAGCGCTTGAAAGGCGCAGTAAGCCAAGGTGAGCATGGCGCCCGCGGCGACCACGAGGGTTATGGCGATGACGACATTGACTTGCGACTCACTCATAGTCGGCCCTGCCATCAGCGGGCGTTCGCCGCGGGGTCACTAGTCCGAATCGCCCATGGCCCGGCGGTACGCAGACAGGCCAGCCTTAGCGGCCGTCGCGATCCTCTCGCGCTGTGCCTCCACTGCGCGCCTGCCGTCGCTGACGGCGGCCTCGGCGGCGCTCCGCACGTCCTCACGTGTGTCCGTGCCTGGTTTCGGGGCCAGCAATAGGCCAGCGATACCGCCCACGCCGAGCCCGGTCAGGAAACAAGACAGCGGACCAATCATCTCGTGGCGCGACCCGCCCGCTCCACTTACAGTATAGGACTCCGGATGCCTGATCTCCCAGCACCCCGGCATGGCTACAATGTGGCCGGAGCACCATAGGATGAGAACATCTCGAGCGGCGGTGGTCGCGCTGGCCACTGGTGCCGCGCTGAGCGCGGCCGACAGCATCAGCTACTACGAAGAGATCCGGCCCCTGCTGCAGGTGCACTGCTCAGGCTGCCATCAGCCGGCCAACCTGCTCAGCGGTCTGGACATCACCAGCTACGGCGGAATCCTGCGCGGCGGCAGCAAGCATGGGGCCTCGATCGTCAAGGGGGCACCCGACCGCAGCCCGCTCGTTGGCCTTGTGACTGGGAGGATCGAGCCGAGGATGCCGATGGGCGGGGCCGCGCTCGGCACGGATGCCGTGGCAGTTCTCGAGCGCTGGGTCCGGGAGGGCGCCGAAGATGACACGCCCGCCGAGGCGCGG
>JAJDWM010000637.1 GCA_022825595.1 Bryobacterales bacterium
CCCAGCGACCGAAGCGTATGGGGATTCAATTTCAGCCGGATCGTCCAGCGGACGCTCGAGGAGATGCGCTGGACGGGCGCGCGCTTCCAGACCCAGTTCTTCCAAGTCTCGGAGGCTGGAGAGATTACGGGACTCGAGGGCCTACAGCAGGGCGTCGGCCTCGACGTGAGGCCATTCTTCGCGCAACGCTGGATCTACTCAGGGCCGGGCGGGAATCACGTGCTTCGCGGGAAGCCAGGGCTGGATGCCTTCTACAACCTGACGCCAAGCCTGCGTCTCTCGACGACATTCAACACAGACTTCGGCGAGACGGAAGTGGACGACCGACAGATCAATCTCACGCGCTTCTCGATCTTCTTCCCTGAGAAACGCACGTTCTTCCTGCAGGATGCCGGCGTGTTCAACTTTGCCACCACGGGTGTCGACCAGCCGGGCGGGATCCCGAGCACCGGAGCCGAGATCTTCCCGTTCTTCAGCCGGCGCATCGGGTTGCTCCGGGGGCAAGAAGTGCCGATCGATTTCGGCGTCAAGCTCACCGGCAAGGCCCGCCGCACAGACATTGGCGTCCTCAACGTCCGGACGCGGGCGATTCCCGGCGTGACGGCCAACAACCTCTTCGTGGGACGCGTGCGCCAGAACTTTCTGGAGCAATCGTACGTCGGGGCGATCTTTACGGGGGGCGACCCGGCGCGCACGACAGCTGCCAGCCATCCACTCGAGGCCCCTGCCCGGGCAATGAGCACGACGATGGGCGCTGACCTACGGCTCGCCACCGCGAACTTCTTGGGCAGCGGGCGCAACATGGTCGTCAACGCGTGGGGCCTGAAGACGAACAGGAGCGGAGTCGCCGACAAGAATGCGTCTTACGGTTTCGCCGCGCACTACCCCAACGACAGGTTCCAAGGCCAAGTGATGTGGCGGGAGATCCAAGAGAACTTCGATCCCGAACTCGGCTTTGTGCAGCGCAGCAACGTCCGCATGCTGCGAGTCGGCGCCAGTTTCAACCCCCGCCCGGACCCTTCCTCGGGCATCCAGCAGATGTACCACGACGTTTTCTACACGCGGTTCACGCGGCTTGACAACGGTCTGGTCGAGACGTGGAAGCTCTACTTCACGCTGGTGGACTGGCACTTCATGTCGGGGGACTCCCTGCACAGCCTGTTCGACCTCAATCCGACCTACGAGCGTCTCTTCGAGCCGTTCGAGATCTCCCCCGGGGTCGTGCTGCCGCCGGGCGAGTACCGCTTCACACCAATGCGGATCTTCTTCACCTCTGCCCAGAAACGCAAGCTGCAGGGCAGCTTCGGCCTGACGTTCGGAAACTTCTGGTCCGGCCAAGCGAAGACCATCCAGACCGGCCTGCGCTACCAGCTGCCACCGAAGTTCATCATCAGCGTAAACTCCAACCAAACCTTCGCGAATTTGCCGCAGGGCAACTTCGTCGCGCGAATCTGGAGCATGCGGGTCGACTTCAACATCTCGCCGTTCCTCTCGTTCGCGAACCTCGCCCAGTTCGACAACCGGTCGGGCAACCTCGGACTGCAGAGCCGGGTACGGTGGACGCTGGAGCCGGGTAACGACGTATTCTTCATCTTTGGGCAAGGCTGGGTGCAGGAGGTAGGCGGATTCTACGACTTTCGGCAGCAGGACTCACGGCTAGCGACCAAGCTGCAGTACACATTCCGCTTTTGAGCGGTCTCTCGGACCCGCCAGGGACAGCCTGAAACTTCGGGAGCGATCTGGCGAGGCCGCTGGGCGAACGCGTCGTGCAAAGCCCGGATCGGCGTGAACTCTTACGTTGCCGACCGACAAGTGGCCGGACTTGTCGGATGCTGCGCCAGCGGAGCAGGTGCCGGGTTCAGTCGACCAGCGGCCGAAAGTCGTCTCCCGACATTGGAACGTGACTTGTCCAGCTCCCTCGCATCTCGACCAACACGCGCCATGCGGTCGGAGTCGGGACATAGTCTGGCGCGTGCACATCCCCGTCGCCTTCCGATGCCAGAGGGTTCACCTGGACAACCTTCGCCCGATACTTAGGAACTTCGATCATGGCCCGTGACAGATCCTCGACAAGATAGCGAGGAGCCCATCCGAGGACCTGATAGTCGGTTGACTGCAACTGAACCGCCACAGTGGTTCGCGGATTCGTGAGCTCCATCGCAACATAGAGTTCCTCTTCAGCCGTTAGCCGCCCCAGTCGATCTTGGGCAGCGGGGCAGGCATGCCGCCAGCCGTGCAGGAAGAACCGACACTTGAAGCTCCCGTCCTGCGCTTTGACGAGCTTCGGGAATACCTCGTAGGAGTCGGTGACTCTCTTGCCACCGCTTACCGCCATGATTTCGAACGGGTCGGCATCGGTGGGCAGGGCCAGATGCTTGAGATACCGCTCGCGGTCGGGCCTTCTGGGATTGATGACTCGATTCTGGAATGTGGCGAACAGCTGAGGCGAACGGTAACTCTTGTATAGATCAGGAAACCCCCCCACCCATCGGAAGCCGCCCTGAGCGCGAGCCTTCTCGGCCCCCCGAATGTACCGAAAATGGTGCATCTCCGGTTCGATGTCGAGGCGGCCCACCGGAAACCACGCCCGCGACGAGACTCGATCTTGCCAAGCCATGTAGAGCGTCCTTTGGCTCATGGCTGAACTTCCATCAGGCAGCGTCTAGTGTAGGACATCAGCTGGATGGAAAACTCCCGGGCTGTGGGGGTCATCCACGATTCAGGCACACGCTCAACGGCGTCCCTCAGCCAGCCCTCGGCAAGTTGGTGGATCTTCGCGAGCGCAGGCCGAAACACTGCTGGATGCCGTCGGGCACCGCGCCGGACGAGTTCCAACGGACTCGGTGCCCGACGGTCCGTTGCCGACCAGTAGATGCCTCCTCTACCTCTTTCTACATAATCACCGACGTGGCCCTGTGATATCAAGTGATTCCGTCGCACATCCTGCAACTCTCGCCCCAGAGAGGAGGCATGGTCGAAGGACGGCGCAAGTGCGATGCTCCAAGGCTCTCCTTCGACGGTCAGAACGATACCCCAATTCTCGTGGTGGCGATCGGTGTTACCGACCAAGGCATCCAGAACCAAGTATTCCGCAAACTGGTCCTTCGCATTCAGCTGTTCCCCTGCGAACCGGTCCCAGCTCTCGAGGACATGCCAGATGTTGTCAAGCGTGTGGTTGGACTGGCCGTACTTCTTGTCCGGGTCGTACCCCGCAATCCCTTCTCCCAATAGCTCGTTGCCATGGATCAACCCTTGTCCATAGTCCAAGAATGATTGACACATGGAGCCCTTTTCGCTCTCAATGCAAGCAAAGCGCACCGCAGCGTGGGGAGTCTCCAATCGCGCCGCGACCTCCGATGCGATCTTCTCCGCCCAATGCTGGCCGGTGTTCGCTTGCGGAAACTTGAATAGCCATTGTCCGCCTGGCACGGACTGCAAACCTTCGATTCGGCACCAGACCTTCCGCTTGCTGCCCATCTCCTCAGGTCTGACCAGCCAGTCGCGATGGAGGTGCACGATCGTATATGGATTCCCCACTGGCACTGTGCTCCCCGCATCATTTTGCATTCTGCGCAAACTAGGCGCTGGGCACCCAATCGCACCGGCACCGATGCTCCCCGCACGGGGACGCGATCATTGCAATGCCCGTGATTGCGGATCGGACCCCTACTGCTGCTCGGCGGCAGGGCAACTGCCCGAGAGACCCTCTGACGGCCAAACGGCCATTCCAATGCAGCCGACACGTGCCCGATTGCTGGCGGCGAGCCGGCCCGGTCCTCTTGGGGGCTTGCCGGACGGTGAGGCGCGTCCGTGACACCGAGACCGTAGACAGCTTGACAACCGGTACGAGAGGGCACACCACGTACCCCCGCCGTCCATCAGTCTCGGTACTTGCCGGCGACCACCGCCAAGAAGTCTGGTTTGACGGCGCTTTCGAACGATGCCGATCAACGAATTGGGTGCATCTGCCTCTGCTGATCAGATTGCAACCACAGGGGGAAGACTTGATACGGATACGGGGCAGTCTGGCTACGACCCGCTTGCGTCGCTCGACCAGCTCGGGTAGGGGATCGACCCTCCGTTGGACCAACTGCGATCGCGGACTCCGGGACGTCGACACGGGCCGGCGTCTGTTCAGTGTCGAGTGTGAGCATTGCGCCGTCTGGCGCAGAGCCGGCACTCGACCGCGTCTCGCTGCGGATCGAGGCTGGCGACATAGCGTCGTTATCGCACCGGCCGGCGAATGGCATGCGGCTCTCGCAATGGGGATTACCATTCTGACTTGACAGCACGAGGTCTCCACCGCCAGCACAAGCGCATGGCAGCTGGTCTGATGAGTGGTGACTGGATCGCGGCACGGCCTCCACCTACAATCGGTCGGACGTGCGCTCAACCCCAATCGGAATGAAGAACAACGGGCGACACGGCACAATCAGGATCGGCACTTGGAACACCAAATGGAGCAGGCCAGAAACAACAAGAGGCAAGGTCATTAGAGACATTCTCGCCACGGCCGATTGCGACATCCTGTGCGTGACCGAAGGGTTCGCGGGGATTCTCCCGAATGGAGGGCATGTAATCGACGCTGGCGCGGATTGGGGCTGTCCGATCAAGAAAGGGCGCAGGAAAGTGCTGCTGTGGAGCAAGCGGCCCTGGACTCCCCACACCCATGCCTTGGGTTCAGCAGAGTCTCACAAAGGTAGATTCGTCGCGGGTATGACTGAGACCGCCTCAGGGGCGTGCCTGACCGTCATCGGCGTCTGCATCCCTTGGAGTCACTCGCACGTGAACTATTGCAAGAAAGACCTTCTGCCATGGGAGGATCACAAGGGTTGGATAGCGGGCTTCCAAGAATTGCGATGCCAGTTCCCCAAGTCGCGAACCCTTGTCTTGGGAGATTTCAACCAGAAAATCCCAAAGGTCGGGAAATTCGTTCCGCCAATGGTGCATGACGCACTCTTGCAAGCGTTCGACGGCCTTAATCTCGCGACGGAAGGGGAATTGCCCGATGGTCTGAGGGCGATTGACCACATCGCGCACACCCCTGACCTAACCTTGGCCGGAAGCAGCATCGGGGTGTGGCCCAAGTATGCGGACGGGTCAGGCATAAATCTCTCGGACCACTTCGGAGTATGGGGCGAGTTTGGTCTCTCCTCATATGCTGACGACTCGGACCAGCTCTGATCTCGCTGTGTTGTGAAGGAATAGGACTGGCGTGGAGACTCAGCGAGAATCGGTCGCGATTCGCTGAGACAGGCGCACCGAAATGGAAACACGGGACGCTGTTTCACGGCGACAAACAAAGGTTCCGCTCCTGATCGCCATGAGGAAGGGCCCCGACTACGGCAACTCTAATCCGGAGGCTCTGACCATGGCACTGCTCCGCACTGGACGGCAGCGGCTGTCACGGCGCTCTCAGGCCAGTTGCAGAGTGCCCAAGCGTCGCTGGACCGCCCCGGTCCGGATCGAATCCCTGCGCGTCGGCGGCAGGGCAATTGCCCAGTGTTAGCCGAGAGGGGCTCTCTGACGGCCTGACGGCCAGCGCGGTGCAATCAAGTACCCGGCTGTGTACCGGGTGCCGGCCCGGTCCGATGGGGGCATGTCTGAAGGCGAGGCTCGCCCCTTACACTGAAATCGTAGACAGCTTGACAACCAGAACGAGAGGGCACACCACCGGCCCCGCGGCGCCCGCCAGTCTCGGTGCTTGGCGGTGATCACGACCGAGAGGTTTATTCTGGCGGCGCTATCGAACGATGCTGATCGAGAAGCTGCTTGCATCTGCCTCTAGTGCCCGGGCTGAGACCACAGCAGGAAGATTGGATTCGCGGCAGTCTCTCCAGCGCCAATACCCCAGCGGGACCTATCAGCCTCGGGTGGTGTTGAGCCGCAGCCGCTCACCAAGACAGTTCAATGGTGCCGTCGGTACTGCTGTATGGCTCCATTCGACGCACCGCTTCTGAACGTTCCGTAACTTGAGTCGAACGACATGAAGTCCGGTGTCAAGTTCTCGCCGCCGATGCTGGAGGCGCTGCGCTCCCCTATAGAGGACGGCGGGTCCTACAAGGGAAAGCCTGGCTACCGATTGGCCGCCCTGCTGCGCCTTGAGCGCAAGGAACTCTGGGTCGTGGTGGTCTTTTCGGTGGGCGTGGGCCTGCTGACCATTGTCGGCCCCGTCGCTATTCAGGTTCTCGTGAACATCATCGCATTCGAGTCGTTGCTGCAGCCGCTGGTGGTCCTGACCTTTTTTGTTCTCGTTGCGCTAGGGTTCGCGGCTGCGCTGAAGGCCTTCCGGGTGTGGACGGTGGAGATCATCCAGCGAAGGTTCTTTGTCCGTGTGGCGACGGATTTCGGCCAGCGGCTGGTTCGGGTACGGGCAGAAGCCTACGAGCGGTTCTATGGTCCCGAGCTCGTGAACCGATTCTTCGACGTCGTGACAGTCCAGAAGAGCGCAGCAGACCTGCTCATGAACGGGGTGTCGCTGGTGATGCAGACGGCGGTTGGAATGTTGCTGCTGGCGGTCTATCATCCCTACCTTCTCGTCTACGACTTGATCCTCCTCTCGGTGATGCTCTGGGTCGTCTTGGGGGCGGGCAAGTCCGCGATCAAGTCTGCCATCAAGGAGTCCCAAGGCAAGTACGACATTGCGGCTTGGCTAGAGGAGATCGCGGCTCATGTTCCCGCGCTGAAGTCAGCTTCCGGAGTGCGCTACTCGATGGGACGTGTGAACGAACTCGTCAAGGAGTACCTGAGCCATCGTAGGGCCCACTTCCGCGTGGTGATGCAGCAGATCGCGAGTTCTCTCGTTGTGCAGGCTCTGTCGATTTCGCTGCTGCTGGGCATGGGTGGCCTGCTGGTCATGCAAGGCCAGCTGACACTCGGCCAGCTTGTGGCCTCCGAAGTGGTTATCACGATGGTCGTTAGCGCGTTCGCAGAGTTCAGCAAGAAGCTAGAGACGTTCTACGACTTGCTTGCGGCGCTTGACAAGCTCGGCCAGGTGATCGACCTGCCGTTGGAGCGAGTCGGCTCGCGGACCCCGGGGCGTCGTCATGGGCCGGCGTCCGTGGAGGTGTCGAAGGTGAGCATCGCGCCCTCAGGCGGAGAGCCGGCCCTCGATCGCGTCTCGCTGAAGGTCGAGGCTGGCGAAAGGATCGCAGTAACGGGGCCGGCCGGCGAGGGGAAGACGGCGCTCGCAATGGTGCTTGCGGGCATCCGCAATCCCGAAGAGGGTGTTCTCCGGGTGGACAATCTCGACGTCAGGGACTCCGCTCCGGTCGCACTGCGCGAGACTGTGGCGCTCGCCAGCGGAGCCGACGTTTTCTCCGACAGCATTGAGCGAAACGTCTCCCTCGACCGCCCCGAAGTTGGGATTGAGCAAGTCCATGAAGTGCTCCATCAGGTTGGCCTGATCGAAACAGTGCTGGGCCTGACGGATGGTCTACAGACGATTCTCAGCAATGGGGCACCCCTGACTCGGGAACAAGCCGAGCGGCTGGTGCTGGCGCGGACGATTGCTGGCAAGCCGCGCGTGGTCATTGTCAACCAGCTGCTCGACCGGATCGGCGACGCGTCGGCTTTCGAGCGGGTCTGCGGCACACTCTTTGACCGGAGTGCTCCCTGGACGCTCGTTTGCATGACGAATCACCCGGAAGTCATTGCGCGCTGCGACCGAACTGTCCAATTTGACTACGGCTCGCTACGAGCGGCCGACGGCGGAAAGCGTCGTTCACGGACGCAAGCTGACCGACCGCCGGCGCGCGCCGCAGCGGTGGCGGACGCGGCCCCACGCCAAGGAAACGGCTAGAGGGGTGCTGGTGATCGAGAAGAGAGGTGCGCCCGGGCATGCCCGCAACGCCGGAAAGGGTTACGCTCCGCGATGGCCGGGCGGATTCTTGGCTGCGGAAGCGTTTGAGGGATCGACCGGCCCGCGCGGTTGCACACAGCCCTCGACGGCCCTTCGCGAACGGGAAGCCCGCAGTCGCGGGCGAGCGTCGGGGTGGTTTGTCCGCCAGATGGAAGTGGTTGGTGCTGTCGTGGATGCGGAGGAGAAGCAATGAGGGACTCGTGGTACGACGACCACTTCGACGCGCTGGAATGGACCGGCTCGACCCACAGCCTGCGGGCGCTGGCATGGATTCTTGCCCTGATGCTGGCAGCGATCATCATCGCTCTGGCACTCGTCCCGTGGCAGCAGGCTGTTACCGCTTCGGGTCAGGTCGTTGCGTTCGATCCGGTACAGAGGCGGCAGTTCGTGGAGGCGCCCATCGACGGGCGGATCGTGCGCTGGGCTGTCGTCGAGGGATCCCGCGTCCGCCAGAGTGACGTGCTGCTCGAGATTTCAGACAACGATCCGGCCCTTGTCGATCGAATGAAGATGGAACGGGAGGCCACCGAGGGCGTTCGCCAGGCGGCGCTCCGAAAGGCGGAGTCGCTGCGCCTGAAGGTCGATGGCCTCGAACTGACACGCGATCGCGCCGTCGCGGTCGCCCAGTCCCGGGTAATGGTTGCAGAGGACGGGATCGTCGCGGCCGCGCGCGCTCTGGAGGCCTCCGAGGCCGCCGAACGGACGGCCAACCTCAACCTCGACCGCCAGATGCTCCTCAACCAGCGCGGACTGTCGTCGCGCAGGAACCTCGAGCTGGCGCAGCTGCGCCACGATCAGACAGCTGCCGCCGTGAATCAGGCGCGAGCGGACCTCAACGCCGCACGCAATAGTCGCATCGCGGCGGAAGCGGAACAGGAAAGGGCAGCTGCGGACGGCCAGGCCAAAGTTGACGACGCGACAGCTTCGCTGCAGCAAGCGCTCTCTGATGAGCGCAAAGCGGTAGGTGAGCTGACCAAGATTGACGTGCGGCTGGCGCGGCAAGCGACGCAGTTGGTGCGGGCCCCGATCGACGGGGCCGTTCTGCGGGTTCTGACACGTCAAGGCGCGGAGATGGTGAAGGCGGGAGACGTGCTGCTGGAGCTCGTCCCGGTGTCCGGTCACAACGTGGTCGAGCTGTGGGTTGACGGCAACGACGCCCCACTTGTTTCGCCCGGCCGCAAGGCTCGCATTCAGTTCGAGGGCTGGCCGGCACTGCAGTTCATCGGCTGGCCATCGATTGCGGTCGGAACGTTCGGCGGCGAAGTGCTCGTCGTCGATGCGTCGGACAACGGCCGGGGAGAGTTCCGGACACTCGTACAGCCGGACCCCGACAGCCCCCCATGGCCGGAGCAGCGCTACCTGCGCCAAGGCGTGCGGGCAAACGGCTGGATCCTCCTCGACCGCGTCACACTGGGATTTGAGATCTGGCGGCAGTTCAACGGCTTCCCGCCGACTACAACGGCGCCTGGAGTCGACATGGAATCCGCTGGGAAGAAGGCCTGATGGCAGCGACTCGCGCGCTGGCGACCCTGCTGATCCTTTCGAGCGCCGGACTCGTGGCCGCCCCGTTGCTGCTCGAGGAGGTCCTTGAATCCGCGGAACGCCACCACCCGATCCTGCTCGCCCAGATCACGGCGCGGTCCGCAGCCGAGGGCAAGGTCCTTGGATCGCAAGGGGCGTTCGACGCCAAGCTAAAGGCCAGCTCCGGGACGAACCGGTTCGGGTACTACAAGACGCGCACCGGCAGCGGAGGAGTCTCGCAGCCCCTACGCAGCTTGGGCGGGGAGCTCTTTGGAGGCTACAAGCGTGGCTTGGGGAATTTCGAGCCGTGGAAAGAGGGCCAACTCACGCTCTCGCGGGGCGAGTGGAGCGGAGGAATCGAGATCCCGCTGCTCCGGGACCGGCGAACGGACGAGAGACGAACCGACCTGCTCCTGGCCCGCCTCGCGGTCGAGGTTGCAAATGCCTCGATCCTGGAACAACGGCTTGTGCTGCTCCAAGCTGCAGCCTCGACTTACTGGACATGGGTGTCGGCTGGTCGGAAGCTGGAAATCGCAGCGAACCTGCTGGGCCTTGCGGAAGACCGGGTCGACCAAGTCGAGGGGCTGGTCGATGCGGGCCAAGTCGCCGAGATCGAGATCGTCGAGAACGAGCGGGCGGTCCTGCTGCGAAGGGCGGCGGCGGTGTCGGCGGAGCGCGACCTGCAGGCTGCCCGCCTGGACCTTTCGCTGTTCCTGCGGGACACCAGCGGCAACATCGTGCAGGCAGGGCGGGCGCGGCTGCCCGAGTTCCCGGAGCCTGATGGCCTCTTGGCGGCGGCGGTCGAGCGCGATCTCAGAACGGCTCTGCAGCGACGGCCTGAGATCGCGGGCCTGCTGGTCGAGATCCAGCAGAATGCGGCGGTCCGGCAATTGGCCCGAAACCAACTCCGCCCAGAGGTGAGGTTCACTGCTCAGTTCGGCCGCGACGCTGGAAGCGGAACTATCAGCAAGCGCGGAAACGAGCTGCTCGTGGGTATCACTCTGGAGTCGCCCGTGCAGCGCCGCAAGGCAAGGGGGGAGATCGCGGTCCAGAACGCGAAGCAGGAGCAGCTCCTGTACCGGCTCCAATACCTCCAGGACACGGTGGAGGTCGCTGTTCGGGACGCCGCATCAGCGCTGGATCTGGCGATCCAGCGCCTAGAATTGGCGCGTGCGGAGTACGACCTCGCCCGCCGCCTCGCATCTGCCGAGCTGGAGCGATTCGAACTCGGAGATTCGACGCTCTTCATCGTGAATCAGAGGGAGATGGCGGCTGCCGCCGCGCAGTTCGCCGTCGTCAATGCCCTGACCGACTGCCACAAGGCATCCGCGGCGTACCGTGCAGCCACCGCCGTGCTGTGACGCACCAGCGGCCGCAACCATAGGGCAGGGGCGCCACGCAGGGACAGCCAGACTTCAGATCTGGGAAGCAACCTGAACCGCGGCGAGCGGAGCAGCGCGCCCCTCCGACCGTTCCGGCGACGCCGGGCAATTGGCGAGCTTTCCACGGGAGGCCGGGCGATCCATGGATTTCGCGGCCAACCGGGACATGAGCAGGTGCAAACAGCAGGCGACCGGCCCGAGTTTGCACGGAATTTACGGGTTGTGGGCCACGGTCCCGGAACTTGGCCCGGTCCAAGGCGTCTATTCAAGCACAATTAGGAGGTTGATATGGGTCGAAGTTCCGCCGCCGTCGTAGACCTGCGCAAGCGGGAGACCGAAGGTGCCGCAGCGCTGCCCGCCGAGGTTGTCCCGCCTCCCGAGCGCCAACAGGGCCCGCTATCGAGGAAGGCGACAGCCGCTTTGGTGGTCGTCGGCTTGATGATCGACCTCGGCATCTACGGCGCGCTGGCGACCAGCAACACTACGGCCGGGCCAGCCGCCGCTGCGCTGGTCAGGACTGTGCCAGTGGAGCTGAAAACGTTCGAGTCGACGCTTCGGGTGGGAGGGACGGTCGGAGCGGTGAACTTCGCCGTAGTGCGCGCGCCTCGAATGCGGGGCGGGAGGGACCGCGGCGGCGGAGGTGGCGGCGGCGGCGGCAGCAGCAGCAGCCTCACCATCGCGACACTGGCCGAGGCTGGCTCGATGGTGGAGGCCGGGGAGGTCGTGGCCGAATTCGAGTCCAAGCGGGTCATCGACATCTTGGACACTTACCGATCCATGCTGGCCCAGACGCGGAGGCGGACCGCTAGCCGGACTGCGTCGCTCATCAGCGCCGCGGCAGTGCTCGAGCAGCGCCATAAGCAAGCATTGGCGGATGCGGACAAGGCCAAGCTGGACCTGCGCTCGGCCGAGGTTCGGTCTAGGATTCAGGCCGAGATTCTGGCGCTGATGGTGGAGCAGACCGATGCGGCCGCTCGCCAGCTGACGGAGGAGCTCCGGCTGTCCCGGCTGGCCGACCGGGCCGAAAGACGCGTGGCCGAGATTGACGTCGAGCGGGAAGAGCGCAGGCTGGACCGCAGCGAGACAGACCTCGAAAAGATGCGCATGAAGACCCCGGTCGACGGACTTGTCGTAATCGAGCCGATGTTTCAGAGGGACGGCTTCTCGCAGGCATCCGCCGGAGACACCGTCAATCCGGGGGCCACTTTCCTCAGGATTGTGGATCTCTCCGATATGGCCCTGTATGCGGACGTGAATCAGGCTGACGCCCAGGCCATCGTCCTCGGCGCTCCGGCTAGCATTCGTCTCGATGCCTATCCCGACGTGGCGTTCGAAGGGCGCGTGTCGGCAGTCGGGGCGATGGCCTCTGCCGGCCAATCGTCCGGTGGCGGCGGCGGTCGCGGGGGGCGCAGAGGCTCATCCGGCGGATCTGGGGCTTGGGTCCGGCAAGTCTCGGTCAAGGTCCAGATCACCAGTGAGGACGAGCGCATCATGCCCGACCTTTCCGCCAGCGCGGATCTCGTTCTGGAGAGTCGCGACAGCTCCATCGTGATCCCGCGCTCGGCGCTCGCGAGCGTCGACGGCAGGCAGGTCGTATGGGTGGAAGAGGATGGCCTCTTCTCCGAACGCGAGGTCGTGGTCGACCGGCTCAGCGACATTGAGGCCGTGGTCGCGTCCGGCCTGCGGGAGGGCGAGTTGATCGCAGAGCAGCCGGTGACCGACCCGGAGCGGCTGCGCGACCGGCAAGTGGCATCCGCCCGCTAGACCGGGCGTCGCCTCTGGCGTGGCCGCCGTCGGGAACTCCTCTCCTGCCCGCAGGGGGATCAGATGGCTGAAAGCGTGCCTCTGATTCTCTCGATGCGGGACTCGTAGTCCGCGAGGGTCTGCCGCGCGGCATCTACGACTCGAGCGGGCGCCTTGCCGGTGAAATTAGGGTTTGCAAGCCGGCTCCGAGCTCGGACAGCGGCCTTCTCCAGGGGTGCCAGCTGCTTCTCAAGCTTGTCTCGGACGGCCTGCTTGCGGCCCTCGGCCAGATCGAGGCCCAAATCAAAGTCCGTGGCGTGGGCCAAGGCATGACCGGCAGGGGCCTTGCCGTGGCTGCCCTGAAATCGGGCAGCGGCGAGCTTCAAGAGGGCATCCCCCTCCCCCGCGACCACCGCCAGAACCGCACGATCATCGCTGTAGACAGTCCCGTGCACGACTTCGCGAACGGGCAGGCCTAGCTCCGAGCGCAGGTTTCGAGTCACCGTCACCAGCCCCTGCAGGATCCCGACATCCCTCTCTGCGGCCGGATCTGCATCCCGTTCCCTCGGCTGGGGGTAGGCCGAGAGGGCGATTGAGCGCACGCGGCCCGGCGTGTTGGCCGTCAAGCGCTGCCACAGGTCCTCGGTGATGAAGGGCATCACGGGATGCAACAGCCGCAATGACCGCTCCGTTGCGGCCAGCATGTTCTTCCAGCCATTCGTGAGCCCGCCGCCACTCCGGAACGAGAGCTTCTTCAGCTCGATGTACCAGTCGCAGAACTCATGCCAGAAGAAATGGTAGAGAGTGCTGGCGACCTCGTGATAGCGAAATGCCTCGATCGCTTCGTTAGCTTCTTCGGCAACACTGCGCAGCCGGGAGAAGATCCAGCGGTCGGCCAACGACACGTTCCCAGTGGCCTCGTCCGGCAGCAGTTCGAAGCCGGCCAGATCTTCGGGTGTCCAGACATCCGCACCGGCCTTCTCAAGGCTCATCCCCACGAACCTGAGGGCATTCCAGATCTTGTTGGCGAAGGTGCGGTAGCCGGCGATGCGCTCCTCCTTGAGCACGACGTCCGACCCCTGTCCGGCGGAGGCCACCAGCGCAAACCTCACGGCGTCAGTCCCGTATTGGTCCGTCATCTTGATGGGGTCGATGACGTTGCCCTTGGTCTTGGACATCTTCTGCTTGTCCGCGTCGCGCACCAACCCGTGGATGAAGACCTTGCGGAAGGGGACCTCGCCCGTCATGGCGAGGCCGAGCATCATCATGCGCGCCACCCAGAAGAAGAGGATGTCGAACCCGGTGTTGAGCAGGCTTGTCGGGTAGAACGCCCGGAAGTCCTCGGTGTCGTCGGGCCAGCCCATTGTCGAGAAGGGCCAGAGCCCGGAGCTGAACCAGGTGTCGAGCACGTCCGTCTCGCGGTGCGAGATCCGCTTGCCTCGCTGGATGGCCTGCTTGCGCGCCTCCCGCTCGCTGCGCGCGACTATGATTGAGCCGTCCTCCAAGTGCCATGCTGGGATCTGGTGCCCCCACCAGAGCTGGCGAGAGACGCACCAGTCGCGTATGTTGCGCATCCACTCGAAGTAGTTGCGCTGCCACTGGTCGGGGATGATCTGCGTACGGCCGTCCTCGACCGCCCGGATGGCCTCTTCGGCCAACGTCCGGGTTCGTACGAACCATTGAGTGGAGACCCGGGGCTCGACGGCGAGACCGGATCGCTGGCTCCGGCCGATGTTGTTGGTGTACTGCTCGACCCTCTCTACCAGCCCCAAGGCCTCCAAGTCGCGAACCACCCTGGACCGGGCCTTGTAGCGGTCCAAACCCTCGTACTGCCCGCCGGCACTATTGATGCGCGCCTCTTCGTCGAGAACCGTGATGCACTGCAGCCCATGGCGCTGGCCGGCCGCAAAGTCGTTCGGGTCATGCGCCGGCGTAACCTTGACCACCCCCGTGCCAAACTCGGGATCAACAAAGTCGTCGCAGATGACGGGAAGGCCGCGTCCGACCAGCGGAAGCGTCACGCTGCGGCCGTGAAGGTCCCGGAAGCGCTCATCGGCCGGGTGCACCGCGACAGCGGTGTCGCCGAGCATCGTCTCAGGCCTGGTAGTGGCGACGGTGACAAACTCGCCGTCCGAACCCTCAACCGGATAGCGCAGGTACCACAGCGACCCCACCTTAGGGGAGTACTCGACCTCCAGATCCGAGATCGCAGTGCGGGTCCCGGGATCCCAATTGACCATGTACTCGCCCCGGTATACGAGACCCCGCTCCCAGAGCCGCACGAAGCACTCGGTGACCGCCCGGGACAGTCCGGTGTCCATCGTGAAGCGCTCGCGGGTCCAGTCGCAGCTCGCCCCGACCCTCTTGAGCTGCCCGACGATCCGGCCGCCGAAGTGCTCCTTCCAATCCCAGACGTGCTCGAGAAACCGATCCCGACCGATCTCGAAGCGGTCGATGCCGGACTTGGCCAAGTGCCGCTCAACCAGCATCTGCGTGGCGATGCCGGCATGGTCGGTCCCCGGAAGCCACAGTACGCTGCGGCCACGCATGCGCTGCCAGCGCATCGTGATGTCGACCTGCGATGTCTCGAACATGTGCCCCATGTGCAGGGCACCGGTCACATTGGGCGGCGGGATTACGAGCGAGAAGACAGGGTTTTCGGATCCGGGATCCGCCCGGAAAAGGCCTTCCTGCACCCACCATTCGGCCCACGCTGGCTCAATCTGCGAGGGGTCGTAAGCTTTCTCCAATCGCATGCAAACTGAGCACAGGGGCCAAAGATCCACTGTACAACACCATCCCCAGCCAGCCTCTCCGTTCGATCGACCGGCCGGGCGACGCTTGCGTGCAAGAATACTGGCTGCCTTGCCGTCCGCGCGCCCCCGCCCGCCAAGCCACACGCGTGAGCCCGCGACCCTCGACCGGCGGCGCCGTCGCGCCCGAGAGCGCCTAGTTGCGCTGGCGGCGGCGCTGGCGCTTTCCTGTCTGCCGGCCTGGCCTCAGTCTTCCGACAGGGCTCTTGCGGTGGGCGTCGCTATCTTTCCGCCGCATGTGATCCAGACCACAGACGGTCCGACAGGATTCGACATCGAGCTGTGGGAGGCGATCGGCCACGACCTCGGCGTCGAGTGGAACTACCGCCAGATGGAGTTCACGCGCCTGATGGACGCCGTCCGCCAAGGCTCGGTGGACTTGGCCGTAGCGGGGATCAGCCTCACATATCGCCGTGAGGTCGAGATGGACTTCAGCGTGCCGTACATGGACGCTGGGCTCAAGATCCTGTCGCACCGTGACTCTTCCACAACCGTCGGACGCCTTGCGGCCGCCATTGGCACCAGATCCGTGCTGCTGCCTCTGGCAACGGTTATCGGCTTCATCGCCCTTTGCTCGCTGTTCTTCTACCTCGCCGAACGAGGCGGGCCTGTAGTTGACCGGAGGATCTTCCCCGGAATTCTTCAGGCATCCTGGTGTGCGCTGGCAACGGCGACGACCGTTGGGTACGGGGACGTAGTGCCGCGCACCTGGCTGGGACGGTTCCTTTGCTTCGTGGTGATGCTCATCGGCATCGCCCTGTTCGGCATCGCGATTGCCGAGCTGTCGGCCGGCCTGACCGTCGAGCACTTGGAGTCGAGCATTTCGTCGCTGGACGACCTCAGCGGCCGGTCGGTCGCGACGGTGGCCGGGACGACCAGCGAGGATCTCGCCCGGCGTCACACGAGGGATGTCCGCACGACGAGGGGCGTTGAAGAGGCTTGGCAGCTGCTCGTCTCGCGAGAAGTGGACGCGATCCTGTTCGATGCGGCCCCCCTCATGCACTACTCGCAGCAGAATCCCGAGCAGGACGTGGTCCTGGCGGGTTGGGCCATCGAGAGCGAGCAGTACGCATTCGCCTTCCCGCAGGGCAGCCAGCTGCGGGAGCGAGTCAACCGGGCGCTTCTCGGGCTCATAGAGTCCGGCAGGTACGACACAATCTACACGCGCTGGTTCGGCTCGCCGCAATAGGGGAAACCCCGGCCCCGCAATTGGCCCGACTGGCCCGGGCAACCTCTTGTCGCGGGCGACCGTCCCCCATAATCCAAGTCCTCCTTACCCGCTCCGAGATCCACCGTGGGTCTTCGCGACTATGATTAGTGGGATGCCGCGTCCGATGGATGTATACGAGGAGGTGGTGGCGCTGCGCCGCAGCGGACAGAAATGCGCCGTCGCGACGATCGTGGAGGTTGAGGGCTCGATCCCGAGCTTCCAAAGCGCGAAGATGCTGATCCGGGAAGACGGCAGCATGGTCGGCACGATCGGCGGCGGGTGCACGGAGGCCGAGGTGTGGCAGGCCGCGAGGGATGTCATCGACAGCGAGAAGCCGCGCCTGCTGCAGTTCAACCTGGGCCAGGACGCTGCCTACGACAACGGCCTCATCTGCGGAGGGCAGCTGAACGTGTACGTCGAGCCGGTCCTGCCCGTGCCACGGGCTCTCATCTTTGGGGCGGGCCACATCTCCAAGAGCCTTTCCAAGGTCGCAACGCTCGCCGGATTCGCCACAACGGTAATCGACGACCGCGAGCGCTACGCCAACCGCGAGCGGTTCCCGGAAGCAGCCTCGGTCGTCGCAGCGGAGTACGAGGACGTGTTCCCGACCCTGCCCGCCAACGACGCCACCTACGTGATCATCGTGACGCGGGGCCACCGTGACGACATGCGCGTCCTGCGCTGGGCGGTCGGCCAGCCCCTGCGCTACATCGGGATGATTGGCTCCAAGCGCAAGACCTTGGAGGTGGCCAAGCATCTGGTCAGGGAGGGGCTGCCGGCTGAGGCCATCGGCAGAATCCACTCGCCGATGGGCCTGGACATAGGTGCCGTCACGCCCGAGGAAATCGCCGTGGCCGTCGTGGCAGAGATGATTCGCAGGCGGCGCAATCCTAGCGACCAGTGGAGTCCGATGGCGATGTCGGTGTTTGCCGCCGGAGTGCCGCGGACAGTCCGCGCGGCGGAGGCCGCCATCGCTGACGAGCGGGTGCCCGTGGAATCGAGGTGAAGACCGTCGGCTTGGTGCTGGCGGCAGGTCGCTCGTCCCGCATGGGCCGGGACAAGGCCCTACTGGACTACCGTGGCCGCCCCTTCGTTACCCACCTTGGATGGCTGCTGCTGCCACGTGTGGATCGGGTAGTTGTCGTGTTGGGGCACCACGCCGGGCGCATCCGAGAACGGCTTCCAGCGTCCCCGCGCCTGAGCGCGGTCATCAATCCGGACTATGACCGGGGAATGCTGTCGTCCCTGCAGTGCGGACTGCGAGCGGGCGGCGAGGAGACGGGCCGCTTCCTGTGGGCCCTAGTCGATCATCCGGCAGTCCGGGGGCGCACCTTGGACAGGCTGCTGGCGGCCGCCAACCGAAGCGGGGCGCCTCTCGTGATACCACGCCACCGCGGCAAGCGTGGGCATCCGGTCGTGCTGTCGCGGGCCATCGCCACGGAGCTATTGGCCCTTCCGTCCCACGAGAGCCCCCAGTCGGTAGTGCGCGCGCATTACACGCGCGCATGCTTCGTTGACGTCCAGGACCGAGGCGTCCTGCTCGACGTCGACAACCCTGCGGAGTATGGGAGGCTGTCAGCAGTCGGCGTCCGCTAGCACCGCTCAGC